>JANMWH010000418.1:0-9544 GCA_031393945.1 Polaromonas sp.
AATCAGCGCTTCAGGTGGACTTGCTGGGGGTACTGCGGCTTTCGGCTCCGCAGACTACGGCTGGCGCTGCGTTGTTGTTTCTTTGCAGGGGCGAGCCAGAACCGTTGTTATGTCAAACGCAGACTACGCCGCGGCGGGTGGCGGTTGCCCTACAAATTAATGTGAACCAAAAAATGAAGCGCGCCAAATCAGTTTTCCGCAGTCGACTACGTCCTTTGAAATCCCAGCTTGGATTTTCAATGGTTGAAGTACTCGTGTCACTCTTGCTAATGACTATCGGATTGTTAGGCATTAGCGGATTAATGCTGTCAGGCGTCAACAACTCGACCGGCATGGACCTTTCGTCCAGAGCGGGCCAATCAGCCTCACAAATCATGGACGCGATGCGCGCCAACCCAGCGAACGCAGCGAGCTACATCACCAGTTACGGCGTAGACCCGTCAACACTGTCTGGAACCACGCCACAAGACACCGATAGAAAACTGTGGCTTGAGGCGGTTCAACGCCTCCCCGGGGGAGACGGCAAAATTACGACTACCGGTGTCGCTGGTCAATACCTCATTTCAATTCGCTTTTCCAATTGCCTGGGCACGCTTAGCACCGGGACTGGCAGCCAGGCTGCAGCCTGCGCCAACCCTAGCGGCGATAGTGAAAAGAGAACGATCAGTTTTTCCTTCAAGATATGAAAAGACTCAACATCAAAGCTATCCAATCTGGGCTGACACTGATTGAATTGCTGGTGGCAATGACCATCGGTTTGTTCATGCTGCTCGCTATTGCATTGGTTTACAGCACATCTAAAACTGGCTTTAGTTACGCGAACAACACAGTGCGAATGACCGAAGATGCATCGTTCGCATTAGACGTTATTGGCCGAGACATCAGGATGGCAAGCTACGCTGGCTGCACAGGCAGCAATGTCAGGACCTCTGGAACTCCCGCAGTGGAGTATTACACGCCAAAGCTGGACACGATTGCAACTCAAACGGTAAACGGCAATTCAAAACCCAATCCTTTTTCTGGCGTTGTTGGCGGGAATTTGCTGCAGCTTTTTTCCTCCAAAAATGCGGTGTGGGGGTTTGCGGCTAACGACACTGCGGCAATAGGCGTTTTGGGAGGGAGCGCGTCAACATATCAGCCCAGCACCACGATGCCTATGTTGTATTTAGCGGGCGGGTCTACGCAAGCTCTCCAGGTAAACGCCGCTGTGGCTACCGTGGCTAGCGACATACCTATTGCAGCCGACACCTACAAATGGGCTAACAACAGTAGTCTGTTTATGATCATTTCAGATTGCAAAGCTTCTGAAGTCTTCAGATCAACATCCGTTTTGGCGAGCGGTGCTATTTACAACGTCGCCCACGCGGCGACTAGAAATGATTCCGCAAATTTAGCCAATACTTATGGATCAGACGCCATGGTGATGCCACTGACAACTTCGGTTTACTTCATCGCCACCAGATCCAAGGCCACCACACCAAGCTTGTACCGGCGCAGCTTTAACGGCGAAACCGCAACATTTGAAGAGCTGGTTACTAACGTTGAGGCAATTACTTTTCACTACGGCGTCAATGACACATCCGTTACAGCCGCCGGGGAGCCTACTTACCGTGCTGACAACTACATCACCAGCCCAGCAAGTGTTACAGATTGGTCAAAAGTCGTCAGTGTTCGGATTGGTTTGATCATGGTGAGCGAAGACCTGGGCAAGGCGATTCCTAATAGTTCCGGCACTGCCACCCCCATCAAATGGATCGGTGCCGACTACACACCGCCCAACGACTCCCGCCTTCGCCGCTCCTACAGTACCACAGTGTCTATACGAAATCGGATGGGCCTGTGATGCAAAAGAAAAATAACTCTACCCGTTCACAAACTGGAATCACGCTGGTTTTGGTACTGGTTTTTATTGTCAGTCTTTCGTTGATAGCGGCGGTAGGCATGCGAAACGTTAGCACTGGCGAGAAAGTTGTAGCAAACGAAAGAGATCGAGCGCTAGCGTTTCAGGGGGCAGAAAGCGCTGGGCGCGAGGCAGTCGAAAAAATTTCGGCGGGAACAGCCACCGTCAAACCGCAGCTCGCCCGCGGCGGAAATGCAGATTTTTGGCGCACAACCTCCAGCTTAAATCCGGACACGACGTGCACTTTTACAGACGCCACAAAGCGGTTTGATTGGGTAAGTTGCGCTACCAGCGCTAGCACTGACTATGGCAACAAGCTAAATCCAAGTTATTTCATCGAACAAATGCCAAATGTTGTTGTTAGCGCCTCCGTCACAGAGAAGTGGTATCGAATCACCTCACGAGCAGCCGGCGGCTCAAAGGATGCCGATGTGGTTCTACAGATTATGTTCACGGCGCCTTAACTGCCTTCTTACGCCTCGCCATTCAATTTCTATCAAATGTGGCTCAAAGCTAGCCGAAACTTAGCGATAAAAATATATGACAAATCAAAACTCCAGTACGGGTGTATGCCTTAAATCTTTTGCATCTGGGTGCGTGCTAGCGGCTTCGGCATTCGGTACTTTGCTGGGGGGCAATGCTGCCAACGCACAAAGCTTAAATCTCGCTCAGTCACCTCTGCTGACATTAAAAACAGCGCCCGGGCTGGTCATGCTCAACATGGGGAGAGATCTCGCGCTGTACAAAGCGGCTTATAACGATGTGAATGACTTGGACGGCGACGGCATACCCGATATCTTTTTTAAGCCTGGCTACAAGTATGAAGGCTACTTCGCAAATGACCGCTGCTACAGCCACGACGGTGCGAAGTTTACGCCGACAATAATTGGCACTACGGTAGTCGTGAGTACAACAGACTCCAGTAAAAACTATTTCAAATGTCCTCTGGATGCGGGCACAGCCGCCGTTTTAAATAGGAAAGGGCAAATTATCCGGGCTGCAATACCTCCGGCGCCTTACCTATGGAGCGGTAATTTTTTGAATTGGACGTCAATGGCAAGAATTGACGTGTTGCGTAAAGTTTTGTACGGCGGAAAGCGTTCCACAGATACAGCGGGTTCAAGCGGAGCAACGATACTTGAGCGAACTTATGTGCCGCAAGATTCGACTTTGTGGGGCAAAGAGTACACAAGCGCCGCCAATGACGGCTACGACATCCGGGACTATGCTCCGCTGCAACTGCCTACTGCCGGTACGCGGCACATGTTTGCAAATGTAACCTTGGCTGGTGGTTCCGTGAGATATGCTTTAGCAGTAAATAATCCCTTGTTGATTGTTTACGAAAACAGACCAGGCCGCATTTGGGATCTGACGGCCACCGAAAGGCCGATCCTTGGAAATAACCCCGGCATTGACCCAGCAGCGTCAACCGCCAATGGCACTGTAATCAAACAGTACATTGTGAGGATAGAAACTTGCAAATTAATCGGCCTCAAATATGAAGATGGGTGCACGGCATACAAAAGCACATCGCCAATAGTGACAACATACAAACCGACCGGCTTGCTGCAAAAGTACGGGGAAACCAAGTCTCTCGCGTTTGGCCTAATTAGTGGTACTTGGGACAATAACTACGCCGGCGGTGTGCTGCGTAAAAACGTTGACGACTTTAACAACGAAGTTGATTCGGCTACCGGTCAGTTTATTGGGACAGCAAACGGGGTTGTTTACCATTTGGATGCATTCAGACCGTGGGGGTTTGCAGCCTTTGATTGGAATTTCGTCGACTATGTCAATCTGACAGGTATTGGTCAAGCACCATCATGGGGAAATCCCCTCGGCGAGATGATGTATGAAGGTCTGAAGTATTTCGCTGCGGCAGGAAAAACACCTGAATTCAGTGACAAGGTTGGCGTATCTTCAGACAGTCCTGAAAATGCAGCGAAATTAAACCTTAATTCGCCTGCATGGATAAACCCTTATGCAGCCAGTGCAAGCAGAACATCCACACGTGCATATCCAAGCTGCGCAAAACCAGTGCAGATGACTATTGGTGACCCTAAAACGTCATTTGACAGTGATCAATTACCTGGGTCGTCGTTTGCAACTGAAGCACGCTTTGGCAGCGCCTTGACAACAGGTCTACAAACACTAGACGTTTCGACAGAAGCAGACGCCATCTGGTTCTCTGAGTTTGGCGGTCAAACAAAAAGATTTTTTATAGGCGAGGCGCCCGGAGATGCTGACCAAAATCCAAGCGCAAAATCGATTAATAGCTTTAAAAACATTCGCGGACACGGGCCAGACGCTACAACCAATCAAGGCAGCTTTTACGGCGCATCGGTCGCGCGATTTGGAAAATTCACGGGTATCACGAACCCTGCCCTACCCGGCACTTCAGTGCTTCGGGTAGATCAAGTATCTATTGCATTAGATTCGCACATTCCCCAAATCAAGTTTATTTTGAATGGAAAAACTGTTTCTATCGTGCCGTTGTCGAAAAGTGTCAAGGGGGGAGCCATCTCGAATGCGCGGGGTAACGTTCAGCAAACTGGTGCGATAGTCGGGTTTTTTATTGACAAAATGGCCAACACGAACTCGAGCAACATTGACTTGGGCTTGAATAACGGGCTTCCATACTACAAATTTAGATTGAGTTTTTCGGATATCGACACTGGCGGGGACAATGAAAACGACGGGAAGGTTACCTATGAAATTAAAGCAACTTCTTCATCTACATTCACGATCGGGCTTGAGTTTTTTGATGTCAGCACGTTTATCGAAATGCATCAGGGCTACGTTGTTGCTGGAACAACAACAGACGGCGTTTATCTAGACACAGCGGGTGCCCCAAACCCAAACTATGGCGGACCTCCTCTCGCGTCCAACGTCGGTTATTTTTTGGACACGCTGCCGGCAGCTGCACCCGAGGCCAACCTACCAGGGTCGGCGATGTTAACGCCTGCTACGGGACCTGGATACACAAACATCCCAGGCCGTCTGCCAATGAGCACGCTAGCCGCGCCAAGAACATTCAGAGTGGGGACGGGCAACACAGGCGAATACATCCCACATGACATGCTTTGGTACGCCGCCAAATACGGTGGAGCAGTAAGAGACACATCCGGCGGATTCAATTTTAAATACAAAACCAACGGAGATCCTGAAAACTACTTTTTGGCTAACAACCCGTCGCAACTTTCAACGCAGCTTGGTCAAGCTTTTCAGAAAGCAGCCTCTTTATCAGCCGCAACCAGCTCTGCAGTTGCAGGAAATGGCGTCCGCGTTGGGGGTTCATCTTTTGTCTACCAAGCCAGTTACGACACTGTCAGATGGGGCGGCGACTTAAAGGGGTTTGCCATTGACGGTGACGGTAACGTTTCCAACACACCAACTTGGCAGCTGAGCTCTGCGATACCGCTCCCGGGTTTGCGAAATATTGTTTTAGGCAAGGGCGGCACAGACAGTCAAGTTATTACGCCAGCTTCGTTTTCAACTTTAGACAGCACGGCTCAAGGCGGCTTCAAGGACGACAACACATTCAGGTACTTGCTCGGGGAACGTACGAGCGAACAGTCTTGGACACCTAGTACAGGCGGAAGGTTAAGAGATCGCAACTCAGCAGTCGGCGATATCGTTAATTCAGATCCGGTGTACATCAACACTGCAGATTTTGGGTACGCTGATACAGCGTATCAATCGTTTAAAACAGCAACTGCTCCGCAGCTGGTCGGGTTTGGTAGCAATGACGGATTCTTTCGTTTAGTTTCGGCAACCAGCGGGGTGGAAAAACTTGCGTTTATTCCGCTGGGAGTCCGCAGCAACATGTTAAAGCTGGCTGATCCAGCCTACGAGCACAGATACTATGTTGACGGGCCCTCAAGTTTCGGACACGTTAAGTGGAGTGGTACTTGGAAAAGTGTTGTTGCGTCAAGCTTGGGCGCTGGCGGTAAAGCTGTTTTTGCGATAAATGCCACCTCTTCCACTCCGTCTCCGACTGATGTGCTGTGGGAGTTTGGCGACAGCAGCGCGCAAGGTAACGGTGATTTGGGTAACGTCGTCAACAAGCCAATTATTGGCATGTTGGACGACGGCACGACGCCGGTTGTTATTGTCGGAAACGGTGTTAACAGTACAAACGGGCGAGCTACCCTGTTCATCTTAAACGCTAGTACCGGAGCAGTAGTCCAAAAATGTACGCCGTCTGATGCGGCTAATGTTACGGGAAATGGATTAGGGTCAACCGCATTTGTGTCATCTAACAACAATGGGAAAATCAGTTTTGTGTACGGGTCCGACATAAAAGGAAATATTTGGAGATTTGATCCCAGCGTTTCTGGATGTGCCACCGATAGAGTGTTTACCGCAACAGACGCTCAAGCGGGTTTTCAGCCAATTACAGGTGAGGTCACAGTCATCAAAGCACCGGCTGCGAAAGCTGGGTATATGGTTTTATTCGGAACAGGAAGCTACCTGACTCCAACAGACCCTGCAAATACTCAGACACAGTCTCTCTATGGTGTGTGGGACGACTTGGGAGCTACGGCGGTAACACGTTCGCAACTGGCTACGCAAACAATCAGTACCACTACCGCTTTGCCCGGAGCGCGCAGTACTTCAATTACGACCAGCCCTTGGTACAACACGAGTACGGTACCGGCATTAAAAGGATGGAAACTGGACTTAACATGCTCCGATGCGACGATTTGTCCGCCGGGGGAGCGCTCGGTTGCCAAGCCAACGCTACTGGGCTCCGGTGCAGGGCAAAAAGTGTTTTTCTTGAGCATAGTTCCTGGAACCGATCCCTGCCAAGTGGGGGGTGGAGGTTGGTTGACCAGTCTTGACCCCACAACTGGGGGATTTACAAAAGGGTTTGCAACTATTGACCAAAACAGCACTTACATCCCGGGCGTTACCCCCCGAGGTATCTTTCTTGTTCGGCGCACGGCAACGGCAAATAACCCCACAACCGATATCCTACTAGTGAGTGTAACCATCAGTAACGGCGTTGTGCCGTCACCCAAAGGCACTATAAGTACGGGTGGGGTTCGGCTTGAAACTGATGGTTCCGGAACTGGAGTTGTAGGTTTAGATGTCAGTGAACCGGTACCGGTTGTTCCTGGTTTTGGAACACGTCGTCAGGTTTGGCGTCAAATTCAGTAATCTTCGCGAATATAAATTATTCAGATATTTGAAAATTTAGCGCTTTACAAAGCTAGTTGGAGTCAGGACGTATATGAAGAAGCAATTTGGTTTTACGTTAATTGAGGTAATGATCGTTGTCGCGGTTATAGCAATCTTGGCTTCAATTGCTATACCCAGCTACACGGCGTACATCCAACGCGGTTGGAGGGCTGACGCGAGAGTGACCATGTTGGATAATGCACAATTTATGGCGCGTGTGTACTCTCAAAACCTTACTTATCTGCCCGGCACTCCACCGGTCGCGCCGACTTTACCGATCACGCAGGCTCCAGCAACAGGAGCAGCGAAATACACAATAACATTGGCTGCGCAAGATGCTTCCGCCACTATTGCAGCGGGCTTTACGATTACGGCGACACCCTCGGGCTGGACAGATGCAACCTGCGGAAATCTGACAATTAATCAGCTTGGAGCCAAAGGCGTATCAACTGGCACTGAACCTGCCATAGTGTCGAGCTGCTGGACCCGTTAACTTTTACACCAAGGTTTACTGCCCGCTGTGGAACTGGATGAAGGTGCTGTTTGGGAAGGGCTTGCAGAAGCGCAGAATTCGCTATTCTCATCATCGCCAAATCCACATGTGGGTTGCGTTCTTGTCGGTCTCGGTGGCGATTTTCTAGGCCAAGGTCACACCCAGCCGGCAGGCGGCCCGCACGCCGAGGTGATGGCGCTGCGTGATGCAGCAAGACTGGGGAACTCTGTTGTAGGAGCCACCGCTTACGTCACGCTAGAGCCGTGCAGCCACCACGGCCGCACGCCGCCTTGTTGCGACGCATTGATCGCGGCGGGCCTGAAAAAGGTGGTGGTGGCCGCTCAAGACCCTAACCCACTGGTGGCGGGCCAAGGCATTGCCAAGCTTCGAGCGGCGGGAATTGAAGTCGAAGTGGGCCCAGGCGCGGCTGAGGCGCGAGAAATCAACATCGGCTTTTTCAGCCGCATGATTCGCAAAACGCCGTGGGTGCGCATGAAGATTGCCGCGTCGCTCGACGGGCAAACCGCCTTGAGAGACGGCCAAAGTCAGTGGATCACGAGTGAAGCTGCGCGGGCTGATGGGCACGCTTGGCGGGCGCGCAGCTGCGCTATTTTGACGGGGGTTGGCACCGTGCTGGCTGACAATCCGCGCCTGGATGTTCGATTGACCGCAACGACTCGGCAACCCGCGATCATCATCATCGACAGCCGACTTGAAACCCCTTTAGATGCTATTATTTTAGTAGCTGCTCGCGCCCGTATTGTATACGCTGCAGTGCCAAACGACGTTAGAAAAGCGGCTTTTGAGGCACTTGGCGTCACCGTTGTGTACTTACCCGGAATCGACGGCAAGGTTGACCTGGCAGCAGTAGTGCGTGACCTTGGCACCCGTGAGATAAACGACCTGCACGTAGAGGCCGGCTTTAAGCTCAATGGCTCAATGATCAGCGCCGGTTTGGTCGATGAGTATTTAATTTACCTTGCGCCCAAGCTGCTGGGCGCTGGCTTGGGCATGGCGCAGTTGCCACCGCTGGCCAAGTTGGCAGACGCGGCGCCGCTGCAGTTTTTAAGCACTGAAATGATCGGCGGCGATATTCGCCTGCGGGCGCGGCCAGTCGGGCGCGATCAGTTTTAAACGCGATTTCAGGCATCTAAAACGCAAGCCAAAGCGCCTGCAGCAGCAAAGTAAGTGCAATCCCTGCGAAAATACACGCATGTTTACAGGAATCATCACCGGGGTGGGGCGCATCGTCGCTGTCCACGACCTGGGCAACTCAGCAGATCACGGCAAGCGGCTTGCCATACAAACACCGGCGCGCTATCTTGACGACGTGGGCCTTGGCGACAGCATTGCACTGAATGGAGCTTGCATGACGGTGACGTCGCTGGACCCCGCTCAGCAGCAATTTACGGTCGAGGTGTCGGCCGAATCACTCGATAAAACCAGCGGTTTACTGCATGAAGGCAGCATCAACCTTGAAAAAGCGCTGCGCGCCAACGACCGCTTGGGCGGGCACATTGTGTCTGGCCACGTCGATGGTGTGGGCCGCGTTACCCATTTTTCAGAAATAGGCGAAAGCTGGGCGCTGCGTATTTTTGCGCCCCAGGCGCTCAGCAAATACATGGCCTACAAAGGCTCCATTACGGTTAACGGCGTAAGCCTGACGGTTAACCACGTTGAAGATCTGCCAGACCGCACCGGCTGTGAGATCAGCATCAACATCATCAGTCACACCATTGATAACACCGCGCTGGGTTTGTTAAAAGTGGGCAGCGCCGTCAACCTTGAAATCGATACCGTGGCCCGCTATGTAGAGCGCATGCTGCAAGCCAGTCAAACCACCCTACCGACCCCAGAAAGCCGTCAGTCATGAGCGTTGTAATTTCCCCCGTTGCAGACATCGTGGCCGACATGGCTGCGGGCAAAATTGTGATTTTGATTGATGAAGAAGATCGTGAAAACGAAGG
>JANMWH010000441.1:0-5489 GCA_031393945.1 Polaromonas sp.
AATTCATCGTGTGTGATGTGCAAACCGGTTTTTTTGTAATGGTTGCGTGACGCTTTCGCCGCTTCAACGAACCTTTGCTGTGCTTCTTCGTCTTCCAGGTATTTTTGTACCGCTTCTTTCATGATGAAGTGCGGCGTGCGATTTTTATATTGTGCTATTGAGCGCAATCGGTCCCGATCTGCTACGTCCAGCTTTAAGGACAGATTTGCAGTTGCAGATTTGCCACGCGCAGGGCTCGTTAATGCAGTCATAGTCGTATACTTTATGAAAAGGTAGTAAATCATACGCCTCTCAGACATATGCAAGGTTTTCACTGGTTGGGTTTACAAGATGTTTAGCTTCGCGGCAGACAAGTAAATCAACCCGCCCATAAATCAGCGAAAATACGCGCTTCGCGTTTTCAAACGCACTTTTTCCCCTTTTCAAATCGCCTCACCGTTTGCCCGCCAACGGCTGCGCCCCACATGTTCAAATCATCTAAACCCGCTCCTGCTCCTGTTCCTGCCACCAAAGCTATCCCGAAGTCAGATGCGCACCCGCTCGACGGCATGACCGGCGGCGCTTTTTCGGCGCCTACGTCTAGCGAGCGCACGGCGCGCATTCGCACGTGGCTGGCCAGCGAGCCAAGCGCGGAGCAGATGGCTGACGTGTACAAAGACCTGGCCAATCGCGACAAGGGTGCGGCCAAGCCGCTCAAAGAAAAGCTGGACGAGCTCAAGCGCAGCAAAGGGCAAGAAGCCATTGCCGCTGAATGGGCCGACAAAGCGCATGCGTTGCTAGCTGTGGGCAAATTGAATCTGGCTGACGCGCTGGCCTGGCAGCGGGATGCCGCCAAGGCGGGCGCGCCGCTGTCAAAAGAGCCGCTGGCTACCGTTAAGGTCAAACTTGCCGAACGCGTAAAAACCATAGAAGACCTGCAACACCGGACCCAGGTGCAGCGCGAAGCCGCTGTGCTGCTCGGCCAGCGCATTGAGGTGCTGTCAATCAAGCCGTGGCGCGATGCGCAAACCGCACTAGACGCCTTGACCCCAGACATCGCCCACTGGCAAGCCCAAGCCGACGAGATTGCCAACGACGCCAACTGGGCTAGCGTTGACGCTAAATTTCCGCCGCTGCTCGATGCCTCACGCGGGCAACTGTTGGCAGTGTGGGAGGCTTTTCAAGCCGCGTTGGCCGTCACGGTAAAAGCTGCGGACGACAGCGGGGCGCCGCTGCCGGCCGTGCCCGTGTGGGCCGATGAGCTGCGCGCGGCACGCGGCGTGCCTGCGGCGCCGAACGATGCCCGCGCTGATGGACGCCCAGCCAGAGCCAAAATCGACCCGGCTGTGCTGAAAGACCTGCGCGAAAAAGCCGCCAGCATCGTGCAAGCCGCCGTCGCCAAGCTAGAGCATGAAGTCGGCGAAGGCCACGGCAAAGCCACGCCGAAAGTCGCGGCTGAATTGCGCCAAGCGCTACAGCAAAACATTCGCAACATCGACAGCAAACTAGAAGCCACTGCCCACGCCGCACTCACGGCGGCCGGCGAACTCGAAGGCTGGCAACGCTGGCGCGCCGACCAGATTCGGGAAGAACTGGTGGGCAAAGCCGAAGCGCTACTGCTCAAGCCCCTTGGCGGCAGAAAACAGCAAGACGCCTTGCGCCACATGCGCGACTTGTGGAAAACATCAGACCAGGGCGGCACGCCCAACCAAGCCCTGTGGAAGCGCTTTGACGACGCCTGCAACGAAGCCTACAAAGTGGTCGAGGCTTGGCTGGAAACTGTCAAAGAACAAACCGAAGCAGTAAAAGCCCAGCGCCAAATACTGATTGACGAAGTGCTGGCGTGGGGCAATGAAATTCAGGCGAGCAAAAACGTCGACTGGAAAATGCACATCCGCAGCCTGAATGGCTTTGTCGAAAAATGGCAAAACGGCGGGCACTTAAGCGAAAAAGCATTCGCCGAAATTCAGCCCGTGTGGAAGGCCGCGATGGACGCTGCCGACGCACCGCTTAAAACCGCACGTGCCGAGAGCATTGCCCGGCGTAAAGCCATGATCGAAGAAGCGCAAACGCTGGGCGCTGAGCCAGTGCTGCACATTGATGCCGTCAAGCACCTGCAGCAGCGCTGGCAGCATGAAGCTCAAGGCATGCCGATTGAGCGCAAGCAAGAGCAAAAAATGTGGGATGCGTTTCGCAAACCCATTGACGACGCCTTTCAGCGCAAAACGCTGGAGCGTGAAAAAGCCGCCTCGGCTTTGGGTGAGTTTGATCGCTTGGTGGTCGACGCCGCAAAGGCCGTTGAAGCTGCCACCGCCAGTGGGGATGCGCAGCAAATTCATGCAGCCGCCAAGGCACTTGAGGCAATTGTTCGGGGTCAAGTGCCGGTTGCGGCTGCAGTGACGCATCCAGCACCTGAAACCCTTGAAAAAGCCGCCATTTCAGTATCAAATGATGCTGTAGCCCAAGATATAAAGGCGCAAGCAGCTCCTGAAAGCATAGCATTTGACACGCCACCAACCGACGCTGCTACGCCCGACAACACGCCAGATGCCAGCATTGACGAAGCCGCTGCCATTGAAGAAACCGCCATTGCCGAAGCTGAAGCTGTAGCCGAAGCCAAAGCCAAAGCCGACGAGCATCCCGAAGCCGCGCCCGTGCCAGCCACGTCGCCGAAGCCTGCCAAGCCCATCGTCGCCATGCGCGGCGACGACCGCCCTGGCGCACGCCGCGCCGAGCCAGCCCCTGCAGGTCGCGGAGGCAAGTTTGGCGACCGCAAAGACTCCGGCAAACTCGGCGGCAAGCCAGGCAGCAAGCCCGGCGGCCCACGGCAAAGCACCGACAACAAGTTTGAGCCGTATCGCCCAGAACGGGAAGACCGCCCACGTTTTGAAGACCGTGCGCAGCGCCCCGCCTTTGAAGAGCGCGGCCCACGTTTGGGCGATGCAGCGTTTAGAGCCCAGCGCGAGGCGTTTGAAGCCGCCAACCAGGCGCTTAAAAAACTGCACGTACAAGCCCACGGCGAAGTGCTGACCAACGTGATTGCAGCGTGGGAAAAGCGCGATGCCGCCTTGCTGCCTAGCGCGCAAGACCTGGGCAAAGTCGTCACCGCTGCCGTGTTGAGCAACTGGGCCAAAGCCGTGGCTACTCCGTCTGGCAAAGACTCAGCCGAGTCATTGCTAAGGCTAGAGATGGCCGCCGAAGTGCCCACGCCCGCCGAGCACATCAGTGCCCGGCGCATGATGCAGCTCACGCTGCTGACCAAGCGCAACGCCGCCGCGCCAGCCGACACTTGGGGTGACGACACCGCCACAGTACTGGCCGGCAATTTCGATGCCGCCAACGCACGGCGTGTGCAAAACGTGCTGAAGGTGCTGCTCAAGCGCTGAGCTCGATTTGCCGTCTTGACACATCTCAATTCATGCCGCATGATGACATGAATTAAGTTTCTATGGTGTTCAAGGAGTCAACATGCTCAAAGAAGTTGGTGCCAGCGGCCAGATATCGCTGGGTAAAAAGTACGCCGGTCAGTTGTTTGATGTGGTGTTCTACCCTGATGGCCGGGTAGAAATGGTGCCCATGAAAGCCGTGCCCACCGTGGGGGATGCGGCCACTTTCCAGTACCCCGCAGCAGCGCCGCCCGCCCAGCACATCGTGCAAGAAACTGTTGCCACTTACCGCGTAGGCGACGGCTGGCTAACGCCCGAGCGCCTGGCTGCACGCAAGGCCGCGTGCGAGCGCACGCCCGAGGAAGTCAATGCGGCCCGCGACAAATGGGAAGAAGCAAATAAAGACGCGATTGAGGCGATGAACCAACGTATCGCCAAAATTGGGTCTATGGGCATGCGCGTTTATGAGTGGAGAAAAGCCCAAGGATTGGGTAAGCCCTCTTTCAACTAAACCATGGCACAGTTTGATGTCTATCCGCACCCGGTCGAAGAGATGCGGGATCCGTACCCCTATGTAGTTCAAATTCAAAGCGCTTTTTTAAAGCGTCCGATTGGCATCATTACCATTCCGCTGGCGCGGCTCGCGCAAGGCAGCGACGCGGTTGCCGTGTTGAACCCGCGCTTTGAAATTGCAGGTGAAGTCGTGGTGCTTGAGACCCTAACCACCGTCTCGTTTGAACCCGGCGACCTACGCCGCCCAGTAACCAACCTGCGCAGCGAAGCTGATGCCATCTGGTCGGCGCTCGACTACGCATTACATGGCTACTAAACAGTCATTATTCCCATGACCCCGCAAGCATTCATCACCAAATGGGGCCCGGGCGGCCCGGCGTTCGAGTTAAACGAAGAGCAGGGCGCGCAAAGCCACTTTATTGACCTGTGCGACTTGCTCAACGTGCCCAAGCCAGGCAGCGAAGAAGGCTATATTTTTGAAAAGCAAACGCTCGTGCTCGGTGACGCCAAAGGCTACGCCGACGTCTTCAAGCGCGGCGCTTTTGCGTGGGAAAACAAGGCCCCCGGTAAAAATTTAGACGCTGCGTTAAAGCAACTGCTTAACTACAGCAGCGCGCTAAGCAACCCGCCTATTTTGGTGGTGTGTGACAGGTTGCAAATACGCGTGCAAACCCAGTTCACCGGCCACCCGACTGAAAAGTTTGCCGTGCTGCTGGCCGAGCTGGCGCAACCTGAGGCGCTGGCCAAACTGCGCCGCATTTGGCTCGACCCTGAAAGCTTCAGGCCCAAGACAACCAGCCGCGACATCACAGAAGACGCCGCCAAAAGCTTTGCGGCTCTGGCAGGGCAATTGCGAAAGGCGGGGCAAGAGCCACAAAAGGTCAGCCACTTTTTAACACAGTGCCTGTTTTGTTTTTTCGCCGAAGACGTGGGATTGCTGCCTGATCATCTATTTAAAAAAATGATCAACGCCAAATTAGATCTGTCCAACAAAGCGGGCTTGCTCCCCAGCGAAAAGCTGGCAAGCGGATTGAGTTCTCTGTTTCATGCGATGAACACCGGCAGCTTGTTCGGCGCGCATGACATTGATCGGTTCAACGGCGGCTTGTTCAAAAATATCGACGTTCCCAAACTCGACATCATGAATGTCACCGAACTTAAAAACGCAGCTGACTTGAACTGGTCAGCCATTGACGTGTCGATTTTTGGCACGCTGTTTGAGCGGGGCTTGGACCCGAGCAAGCGCAGCCAGCTGGGCGCGCACTACACCGACCCAGCCACTATTCAAAGGATCATTGAGCCCGTGCTGCAGCGCCCATTGCTACAAATATGGGAGCTGCTCGCGCCCGAATTAATTGGGCTACTGGCCAAAAGCAAGCGTAAATATGACGCAAATTACAAGTTAGCCTATGCAAAATTTGTAGATTGGCTCGATCAGCTGAAAAACTTTCGCGTGCTTGACCCCGCATGCGGCAGCGGCAACTTTTTGTTTTTGGGGCTCAAGGCGCTAAAAGACATTGAGCACAAAAGCCACCTGGCCGCCGAGGCCATGGGCCTTGACCGCGAGGCTGATTTGGTCACCGGCCCGCACAACATGCTGGGCATTGAGCT
>JANMWH010000205.1:0-4323 GCA_031393945.1 Polaromonas sp.
TGCACATTTGCAACAAATGCATCCAGCCCGTCGTTGTTAAAACCCAGCCGGTTAATCAGCGCATTCGCCTCGGGTAAGCGAAACATGCGCGGCTTGGGGTTGCCGCTTTGCGCCTTGGGCGTTACCGTGCCCACTTCTACAAAGCCAAAGCCCATACCGGCCAGGCCGTCAATGCAGTGCGCGTTTTTATCGAGACCAGCGGCCAGGCCCACGCGGTTGGCAAACCGCAAGCCAGCCAATTCAATCGGGTCGTCTACCCGCGTGCCGCAATACGCCAGCGACAAGGGCGTGCCCTGCGTACGCGCGAGGCTGGCCATGGTCAGCTCGTGGGCGGTTTCGGGGTCGAGGCTGAATAAAAAGGGGCGGGTCAGCGCGTAAGGGATCAATGCCATTGGATAATTTGCTTTGTGTATTTCAACTTGCGTTATTGTCGCAAACTCAATTCCAGTTTTAATTATCCCCACCATGACTCAAGACGAACTTAAAACCCTGGTCGGCCAAGCCGCGCTGGCCTATGTGCAACCCGGCAGCGTTGTGGGCGTGGGCACAGGCTCCACCGTCAACAAGTTCATTGATGCGCTGGGCACCATGAAAAGCCAAATTAAAGGCGCGGTGTCCAGCTCGGTTGCGTCTACTGAACGCTTGCAAGCGCTCGGCATTACGGTTTTTGATGCAACGGAGGTTGACGAGTTGGCGGTGTACATCGACGGCGCAGACGAGATTGACCACGCGGGCTACATGATCAAGGGCGGCGGCGCTGCACTCACGCGCGAGAAAATTGTGGCGGCGCAAGCCAGGCAATTTGTGTGTATTGCTGACGAGTCAAAACTGGTCAACGCGCTTGGTGCTTTTCCGCTGCCGGTGGAAGTCATTCCGATGGCGGCCAAGCGTATTGCGCGGCAGTTTGCAGCCCTGGGTGGCTCGGCTAGTTTGCGAATGAAGGCGGGCGCGCCGTTGGTCACGGACAACGGCCAGCATATTTTGGATGTGACGGGGTTGAAGATTGCCGAACCGCTGGCGTTTGAGGCAATGGTCAACAATTGGCCGGGCGTGGTCACGGTCGGCGTGTTTGCGTTTCAAAAGGCCAGCGTGTGCCTGTTGGCGACCAGTGCTGGCGTTAAAACCTTGCAGTTTTAGCTGCAGGAATTCAGGGGCAAATCAGCCTAGAACCGAATACCAGACGGACTGGCCGGCGTGATGGTTGTGGGTGGAGGCGCTACGGCGGCTGGTGCTTGTGCAGCAGCAGGCTTGGCAGGCGCTGCTGCAACGGCAACCATTGGCGTAGCAGCGGGCTGGCGGTAGCTGGCGGGCAATGTTGACGCGGTGGGGTAGCCCGCCGCGGTTAAGTATTGCGTCCACTCGGCGTCTGAATAACCCTTTAGCTGCTGCCCACCTATCGTGCCAAACGGCAGCGAGTTGTCGCCGCTTAAACGTTGCAGTGCTTGCGAGTCTTCGTTGGTGTTGACGGTTTTTTCGGTAAAAGGCACGCCTCGCGTAATCAACATGCTGCGCGCTGACTGGCATGGGCTGCAGTTGTCGCCGGTGTACAGCGTGACCGGGAATTTGCTGGCCACTTGGCGCAGTTCAAACGGCAGCGCGCTGGCGGATGTGCCACCTGTAGCGCCGCCGCCAGCTGCTTTGCCCGGTGCCGCTTTGGCAACCGGCTCAACCGGCGGCTTGTCTGAAAATGAAACCTTGCCGTCTGGCCCCACAATGCGGTACACAGGCTGGGCGAATGAGGCTGCGGCCCAAGTAATCAGGGCGCAAGCCGCTATTAATTTACATAGCGTTGGTTTTTTCAACATTGTGTTTTCTCCAAAATGCAAGCACAGACATCAGTAGGTACACGAACAAGATGAAAGCTTAACGCGCCTGGGCCATGCCCTGATGACGCAGCAGCGCATCAATAGTCGGCTCGCGGCCCCTGAAAGCTTTAAACGACGCCATTGCCGGGCGGCTGCCGCCTGCTTCCAAAATCGCTTCGCGGTATTTTCTGCCAACGTCGATTTGCGGCACGCCTTGCTTCAGCGCCTCTTCAAACGCGGCATAAGCATCGGCCGACAGCACTTCAGCCCACTTGTAGCTGTAGTAACCGGCAGCGTAACCGCCCGCAAAAATATGGCTAAAGGTGTGCGCTGTGCGGCTGTAGGCCGGCGACTGCACCACGGCCACTTCTTTTCGCACTTCATTGAGCAGCGCCATCACATCGCTGGTGGGGTTGTGGGCTGTGTGCAGCAGCATGTCGAACAACGAAAACTCAACCTGGCGCAGCGTTTGCATACCAGCCTGAAAATTCTTGGCAGCAGTCATTTTGTCGAACAGCGCGCGTGGCAACGGCTCGCCGGTGTCGACATGCGCTGTCATGTGTTTAAGCACATCCCATTCCCAGCAAAAATTTTCCATAAACTGGCTGGGCAGCTCCACCGCGTCCCATTCCACGCCGCTGATGCCCGACACTTCACGCTCATTGATTTGGCTCAAGAGGTGGTGCAGGCCGTGGCCAAACTCATGGAACAGCGTGGTCACGTCATCATGGGTAAGCAGCGCTGGCTTGCCGCCCACACCGCTGGCAAAGTTACACACCAAGTGCGCAATCGGTGTTTGCAGCGCGCCCGTATCGGGCCGTAGCCAGCGGGCGCGCACGTCGTCCATCCACGCGCCGCCGCGCTTGCCGGTGCGTGCGGGCTGGTCTAAATAAAACTGGCCAATCAGCTTGCCAGCCCGTTCGATTTTGAAAAACTCAACGCCGGGCTTCCACACTGGGGCGGCATCTTTACTTATTGCCACTTCAAACAGCGTTTCAATAATTTTGAATAAACCGGCCAGCACCTTGGGCGCGGTGAAGTACTGTTTAACTTCTTGCTCGCTAAAAGCGTAGCGCGCTTCTTTTAGCTTTTCAGCAATGTAGGAAAAGTCCCAGGGTTGTGGGTCTTTCATGCTCAAGTTTTCTGCCGCAAAAGCCCGCAGGTCAGCTACGTCTTCTTCAGCAAAAGGCCGGGCGCGCTGGGCTAAATCACGCAAAAACGCAATCACTTCATCCGGCGACTTGGCCATTTTGGTCACGACCGAGACTTCACCAAAATTGTTGTAGCCCAGCAATTTGGATTCTTCCAAACGCAGCGCCAAGATTTCGTTAATGATGGCGCTGTTGTCAAATTGGCTGAATTCAGCCGGGGCCTGGTCGCTGGCTCGCGTGGTGTAGGCGCGGTACAGCACTTCGCGCAGGGCGCTGCTGGTGGCAAACTGCATCACGGGCAGGTAGCAGGGCATTTTCAGGGTGAGTTTGTAGCCGTCTTTGCCTTCGGTTTTGGCCAGCTCGCGCGCTGCGTCAATCACGTCAGCAGGGACGCCTGCAAGTTCACTTTCAGTAGCGCAGTAGGCAAATGCGTCGGTTGCGTCCAAGGCGTTTTCGCTGAACTTTTGGCTCAGTTCGGCTTGGCGTTCCTGAATTTTGGCAAAGCGCGCTTTGGCGTCGCCGACCAGCTCTGCGCCCGACAGCACAAAGCTGCGCAAAGCGTTTTTGTGCGCCTGCTTTTGCTCAACGTTCAGCGTGGCAATGTCAATGGATTTGTACTTGGCATACAGGCGTTCGTCAGCCGCCAGTCGGGCTGAAAATTCAGTGATGGCGGGCAGGGCGGCGTTGTAGGCGGCGCGCATTTCGGGCGTGTCGGCAACGGCGTTTAGGTGGCTCACGGCGCCCCAAGCCCGGCCCAGGCGCTCGCCAGCTACGTCTAGCTCGGCTGAAATCTCGTGCCAGTTGGCGGGGAAGTCTGCCTGCGTTACTTTGTCTAGCGCAGCTTGCGACTCCGCCATCAATACATCCATGGCCGGGCTAACGTGCTCGGGCTGAATACGGTCAAACAGCGGGGTGTCAGAAAAATCTAAGAGGGGATTTGTAGAAGTCATGCTTTTACCTGCGGGCGACCCGGAATATTTCAAACTAATCTTGTGAACGCTTTTTCAAACTCTTGAGCAACGGCTTTTTAGCTCGTTTAACCGTGCCGCCCGGCGTGAGGCGCTGGTTGCCCAGCACGCGCAGCACCTTGACTTCAGGCCGCTGGCCGTAGCGAGAGCTGTTTTTCAGCACCTTGATTTCGCGCGGGCCCGCCATGCGGTCGTCGCTGACCTTCTTTTCTTTTTCAGGCATTGGCCGCCACAGTACCAGTAGCTTGCCAATGTGTTGAATGGGCGCGGCGCTCAGGTCGGTGGAGAGCTGCTGAAAAATCGCCTCGCGGGCGGCGCGGTCTTCCACCTGCGCACGTACTTTAATCAGGCCGTGGGCGTTGAGCGCGGCATCAACTTCTTTTTGAACAGCGGGGGTCA
>JANMWH010000479.1:0-3676 GCA_031393945.1 Polaromonas sp.
CAAATACGCCCAGCGCAGCGCACTGCCCGATTTTGATGAACGCGCCGGTTTAACGGGTCAGCAATTGGTCACCCTGTTTGCTTGGACCGAAGCCGAGTTTTTGAAATATACAGAAGGCAGTGCTATCAGGCGAATCGGCCACGAGCGCTGGCAGCGCAACATAGCGGTGGCAATGGGCAATGCACTCAGGGCGGGGATAGATGCCGGCATTCGAAGCGCGCTTACCGCGCAGCGCCCACACGCCACTGCGCTGGTGGCTGAGCATATCGACTGGGCGTTGAGAGAGTAAAGCTGCTATATAGTTAGGAGCTGCTCGTGCCTGTATTTATTGGGCTACAGACAATTTCAGTGCTAAAAATAGCCTGCTTTTCGGCTATTTGATCGCTGCGGACTCAATCGCTTTGGGTGACGTGTCAATTCACCATCACCAACTTGCCCTTCACCCCGCGCGAGCCCATGTGGGCATACGCGGCTTTGAGTTCGGCCATCGGCATGGTGCTGTCGATGACAGGTTTGATCTTGCCCGCTGCGTACCAGCCGGCCAGCTCGGCCATCATGGCGGCATTGGCTTTGGGTTCGGCCTTAGCAAAGCCGCCCCAAAATACACCGACGATTGACGCGCCTTTTAGCAGCGGCAAATTAAGCGGCAGCGACGGCGTGGGGCCTGACGCAAAACCCACCACTAAGTGCCGGCCGCGCCAGGCAATTGAGCGAAAAGCCTGCTCGCTCATGTCACCGCCTACCGGGTCGTAAATCACGTCTGGACCTTTGCCGCCGGTAAGCTCTTTGATTCGCTCGCGCAGGTTTTCGGTTGTGTAGTTGATGGTGTCGTCAGCGCCAATCGATTTACACAGCGCGCATTTTTCGTCGGTGGATGCAGCGGCAATCACGCGCGCACCTGCAATTTTTGCAATTTGAATCGCAGCCGTGCCCACGCCGCCTGCAGCGCCCAGTACCAGTACGGTTTCGCCCCCCTTTAGTTGCGCGCGGTCTATCAGCGCATGGTGCGAGGTGGCGTAAATCATGATGAAAGCGGCGGCGTCGACAAACGGGAAACCAGCCGGCAGCGGCATACACAGGGCGGCAGGGGCTATTGTGTGCGTAGCAAAGCCGCCGGTGCCTGATAAGCACGCCACGTGCTGGCCCACCGCTAAATGCTTAACACCTTCGCCCACGGCTTCAATCACGCCAGCGTATTCAGAACCCGGCACAAAAGGCAGCGGCGGCTTCATTTGGTACTTGTTTTGAACAATCAGCAGGTCTGGGAAATTCAGCGATGCGGCCTTGATGGCGATCAGCACTTCGCCTGCTTTTGGCGCGGGAGTGGGGAGTTCTTGCCAGGTCAAGGCGTCGACGCCCGTCGGGTTGGTGCAAAGCCAAGCGTGCATGAGGTGCTCCGTTCAAAAAATTGGGTAGTTCATCATAGGCAGGTTAGTGCGGAAATAAGTTGCAAATAAAACTGCCTTGTCACACCTGTGACCTAAAATGAAAACATGAAAATTTTGATATGTAACGACGACGGCTACCAAGCCACCGGCATTGTGGCTTTGTACGAAGCCTTAAAAGACATCGCTGAGGTCGAGGTGGTGGCGCCAGAGCAAAACAACAGCGCCAAATCTAATGCATTGACACTGCACACGCCGATGTATTTGCAAACGGCCGCCAACGGGTTTCGTTACATCAACGGCACGCCGGCTGACTGCGTACACATTGCGCTAACTGGCCTGCTCGGTTACCGGCCCGATTTGGTGGTGTCTGGCATCAACAACGGCGCCAATATGGGTGACGACACGATTTACTCGGGCACCGTGGGCGCGGCCATGGAAGGGTTTTTGTTCGGCATTCCGGCGATTGCTTTTTCGCAAACTGAAAAAGGCTGGGCACATATTGATGTAGCGGCCCAGCGCGCTCGGCAACTGGTGTTGCAACTCGCGCCCATGCTTGAAGTGGTGACCGCAGGTGCTGCGCCCAAGCTTGCGCCGTGGCTGCTAAATGTCAATATTCCCAACCTGCCAGATGCCGACATTAAAAGCACAAAGGTAGTGCGCTTGGGCCGCCGCCATTCGGCTGAAAAAGTCATCACCCAAACCAGCCCGCGCGGCGAGGTCATGTACTGGATTGGTGGTGCGGGGCCAGCCAAAGACGAAGGCGAAGGCACCGACTTTAATGCCGCCAAGCAGGGGCATATTTGCATCACGCCGCTGCATGTGGACTTGACCGACCATTCAGGTTTGCCGCACTGGATGGACACCATCGCAGCGCTTGAGCAGCCTGCGCCGTAAGCTGAAGCGATGACGCTGCCCTCCAGCCCGCGCAGACCGGGGTTTCCGGTGCAATTGAAGGCTACTGCTGGCGTTGCATTTGCTACTAAAAAAGTAGCTGCTCGCGCCCAAGAAATAAGCGCTACAGCCCTAAAAAGCATCAAAACAGAGCCCCCAGCGCCGGTTCAGCCATCTTCTGCTGCAAAAACAATCATCAAACACACCCCTATCGCGCAGAGCGCAGGGCTGAACTTTTTAGCTGTGCGCGCCCGCATGGTGCAAAAACTCAAAGCACAAGGCCTGGCTGATTCACGCGTACTGGCCGCCGTGGGCCAGGTTGAGCGCCACCGCTTTGTTGACAGCGCGCTGGTCAACCAGGCTTACGAAGACACCAGCCTGCCGATCGGTTTGGGGCAAACCATCAGCAAGCCCAACGTGGTGGCCCGCATGCTCGAGCTGCTGGTGGAAGGGCGCTTGGGCAAGCTGGGCCGCGTGCTTGAAATTGGCACCGGCTGCGGCTACCAGGCGGCGCTTTTAGCCCAGCTGGCCACCGAGGTTTACAGCATTGAACGGCTGCGCGGCCTGCACGACAAAGCGCGCGACAACTTGCGTCCGCTGCGGGTGGCCAATTTGCACCTGATTTTTGGCGACGGCGTGCCCGGCTACCCCAAAGGCGCGCCGTACGCCGCGATTATTGCGGCGGCGGGTGGCGACGTCCTGCCGCCAGCGTGGATAGACCAGTTGGCCGTAGGTGGGCGCTTGGTAGCGCCAGTGCAAAACGCCAACGGCAGCCAAGCGCTGGTGGTGGTCGACAAGACCGCTCAGGGCGTTACACACACTGTGCTGGAGGCCGTTCACTTTGTGCCTTTAAAATCAGGAACGAATTAGCTACACAATGACGACAAAGGACACCATGCATTACACCCTTCAAGTCGCGCCATCCACGCTCAGCCTGCGCGCCCGCCGCCTGGCTGGCTCAAGCCTTTTAATGATCAGCGTACTGCTGGCAGCGGGCTGCGGCTCACGCGCCCTCACCAACGCACCGGTGGAAGAGCGCGGCACCAGCTCGGCTCGCCCAGCCAGCACCGCGCCCGCTGTGCCAGCCGCGGTCGACCCCAAGCAATTGCCTGGGTACGAGAACGCTGGCAAGGCCGGTTACTACACGGTTAAACCCGGCGACACGCTGATACGCATTGGGCTGGACACGGGGCAAAATTTTCGCGATATCGTGCGCTGGAACAACCTTGAAAACCCGAACCTGATTGAAGTGGGCCAGGTGCTGCGCGTTGTGCCGCCGCTGGCCGACGTTGGCGTGGTGACCCGGCCAGTGGCTTCAGGCACGGCTACCACCACCACAGCGGCTGCGCCTGCGCGCCCGGGTTCTGCCCCCGTTGGCACCACCGCGACCACTGCAG
>JANMWH010000482.1:0-1567 GCA_031393945.1 Polaromonas sp.
CAACATCTGGAGCTGGAACAGCCGCGTGTTCCCTGGCATTGACCCACTGGTGGTGCGGAAAAATGACAAGGTGCGCATCCGCTTTGGCAACCTGACGATGACCAATCATCCGATTCACATTCACGGCCATGAGTTCACCGTCACGGGTACCGATGGCGGCGCAACGCCCAAAACAGGCCGCTGGCCAGAGGTGACAACCGACGTGGCTGTGGGCCAAATGCGGCAAATCGAATTTGTGGCGGACGAAGAAGGCGACTGGGCTTTTCATTGTCACAAGAGCCACCACACCATGAACGCCATGGGCCATGACGTGCCCACGCTGATCGGCGTTGACCACCGAGACATCGTCAAAAAAATCACCAGCGTGATCCCCGACTACATGGTGATGGGCGAACGCGGTATGGCCGACATGGCAGAGATGGACATGCCTCTGCCCGACAACACCGCCAAGATGATGACCGGCGAAGGCCCGTTTGGCAGTGTCGAGATGGGCGGCATGTTCAGCATGCTCAAGGTGCGCAAAGACCAAAAACCGGGTGACTACAAAGACCCGGGTTGGTATAAGCACCCGCCGGGTACTGTGGCCTACGAGTGGAATGGCGCCTTAACTGGAGCATTAGCCAACCCAGCACGCTTCGCATCAGAAGGCGGGCAAAGCATGAAAGCGCAAAACATGCCCGCCAAAGAAGTCGAAGTGCAAGTGCGCAAGCCCATGATGGGCAAACAAGATGGCCACAGCGGCATGAAGCACTGACTACTCAAAACCAATGAAAGAAATTTATGAAGACGTCAATTACTATTAAATTAATAGCTGCTTTCGCCCTAATCAATTGGGCTACAGGCACTTTTGCGCATGAAAATACGCCTCACAAGGCTAAAACCAGTGCCGTAGTCAAAGAACAGAAAGACTGGGGCATTGCAGGCGAAGTGAAAGCTGCCAAGCGGGTCATCACTTTGCAAATGGGAGACAGCATGCGCTTTTCGCCAGACAAGCTGGAGTTTAAGCAAGGCGAGACGGTGCGTTTCATTGTCAAAAACAACGGCAAGCAGTTGCATGAAATGGTGATTGGCACCAAAAAAGAGCTTGATGCACACGCGGCGTTGATGGTGAAGTTCCCCACCATGGAGCATGACGAGCCTTACATGGCGCACGTTGCGGCTGGCAAAACGCAAGACCTGATCTGGACATTCAACCGCGCAGGCGAGTTTGAGTTTGCTTGCCTGATTGCAGGCCATTACCAAGCCGGTATGGTCGGCAGGATTTCCGTGCTGAAGACGCAATGACAGTCAACTTACTAATTTTTAAACTTTTTAACCTTTGAAAGAAAACCATGAAAAATACCAAAACTGTTTTGATTCTGGCCACCCTGCTGACCGCCAGCGCATCGCTGTTTGCTGCATCACACGCCGGCGCGCCTATGACCAAAAGTGAAACCAAAGAGGAAGCCAAAAAAGACACGCCAGCGGCAGCAGCTGTTGATATGGCAGACGGCGAAGTGCGCAAAATTGACAAGGAAAACAAGAAAATTACGCTGAAGCACGGCGTGATCAAGAACCTGGACATGCC
>JANMWH010000038.1:0-1915 GCA_031393945.1 Polaromonas sp.
GGCGCCACGTTTTGCTGCAACCAGCGCGAAAACTCCAGGTCGTCTTCAGCCGCCGCGCGCAAAATGTTGGCTATTTTTGCCTCGGCGTCTGTTCGGTTGCAGCTTAAATCGGGCGCAACGAAAGATGCAGATACCCGGTCAAGCTCTGCTTGCGTGATGGTGTGCGGCGCGCCGTCAATTTCAACAATAGCTTTGTACTCGGCTTCAACTTCATCAATAAATCGCTGGCCTTCGGCTTTGACCAAAATCTTGATACGCGCTTTGTATATGTTGTCGCGGCGGCCAAAGCGGTTGTAGGCGCGCACGATGGCCTCTAAATAATTAAGAATTTGGTCCCACGGCAAGAACTCGGTGAGCGTACTGGCAATGACAGGCGTGCGGCCCATTCCGCCGCCGACGAGCACCTTAAAACCCAACTCACCCACGTCGTTTTTAACCATGTGCAAACCCACGTCGTGCCAGGCCGTAGCGGCGCGGTCTTCTAAAGCGCCGGTAATTGCAATTTTGAATTTGCGCGGCAAAAACGCAAACTCGGGGTGCAGCGTGCTCCACTGGCGCATGATTTCGGCAAACGGGCGCGGGTCGGCCAGCTCGTCAGCCGCAATGCCGGCGCGCTCGTCGCTGGTGATGTTGCGAATGCAGTTGCCGCTGGTTTGAATGCCGTGCATATTGACACTGGCCAGCAGATCCATCACGTCGGCTGACTTGTCTAAGGGAATCCAGTTGTACTGCACGTTTTGGCGTGTGGTGAAGTGGCCGTAGCCTTTGGTCAGGTTGGTTTTGACCGATGCGCTATGCGGCAAAGGAATATCACCCAGCTTGTCTTGCGCAGCTTGCGCGTCGTTAAACAGCGCTGCGTTTGGCTGGTCATAGTCACGCGCAATAGTGGCCAGCACGCGAAGCTGTGCCGAGTTCAGCTCGCCGTACGGCACCGCGACCCGCAGCATGGGGGCGTAGCGCTGCACGTACCAGCCGTTTTGCAGCCGCAATGGGCGAAATTCTTCTTCAGGCAAATGCCCGGCTTGCCAGCGGGTGAGCTGATCGCGGTACTGGGTAGCACGCGCCTGAACAAATTTTTTATCGAAGTCAGTGTATTGATACATAAATTTAAATCGCAATCAATTTCGCGCCTGCGTAGGCCAGCAGCACCGACAGCAGCGATCGAATCACCCGGTCGGGCGTTTTGTGCATAAGGTAAGTGCCCAGGTAAATACCGGGCAACGAGCCCGCCAGCAACTTGGCCAGCAACAGCCAGTCAACCGAGCCCAACGCAGCGTGCCCAAAGCCCGCCACCAGCGTCAGCGGCACGGCGTGCGCAATGTCAGCCGCCACAATGCGCTGCAGGGGCAGGGCCGGATAAAGCAGCATCAGCACAATCACGCCAATGGCCCCAGCGCCGACTGACGTAAGGGTAACCAGCGTGCCAATTAGCGCGCCAAACAGCACTGGCAGCGCCCAGTGGCGCGCGCGCGTGGCTTTGGCCAATTGGTCTGGCGCGATGTAGGTAGGCGCTGCTTTTCCGCGCAGGGCTTTGTAAAAAGTAGCAGCCGCCGTGAGTAACAAGGCAATGCCCAGCGTAGTGGTCATCAGGCTTTGCGTAGCGGGGTTGGCGGGGCCAGCGGATTTCAGCACCTGCAGGGTAATGAGTGTGGCAGGCACACTGCCCAGCGCCATTTGCCCCACTACCGGCCAGTCAATGACCCGCTTGCGCGCCAGGCTAACGGTGCCGCCCAGCTTGGTAAAGGCGGCAAACAGCAAGTCTGTGCCAATCGCCAAGTGCGGCTTGATGCCAAAGCCAAATATCAACAGCGGCGTCATCAGCGAGCCACCGCCCACGCCCGTCAGGCCCACCACCATGCCAACGGCAAAACCAGCAACAACAAACGGAATCCAGGCGGCAATTTCAAACATAGCC
>JANMWH010000054.1:0-2907 GCA_031393945.1 Polaromonas sp.
CATTTTGTTCAGTGACATCTTGACCATTCCCGATGCGATGGGCCTGGGCTTGAGCTTTGCATTGGGCGAAGGCCCCAAGTTCGCCCACAACGTGCGCGACGAAGCCGCGGTGGCCAAGCTGGCCGTGCCCGACATGGCCAAACTGCGCTACGTGTTTGACGCAGTCACATCGATTCGCAAGGCACTGAACGGCCGCGTGCCTTTAATTGGCTTTTCAGGCAGCCCGTGGACGCTGGCTTGCTACATGGTTGAAGGCCAAGGCAGCGACGACTACCGCCTGGTTAAAACCATGATGTACCAGCGGCCGGATTTGATGCACAAAATGCTGGCGATCAACGCCGATTCAGTGGCCGAGTACCTGAACGCGCAAATTGAAGCTGGTGCGCAAGCCGTGATGATTTTTGACAGCTGGGGCGGCGTGCTGTCGGACGCGGCTTTTCATGAATTTAGCCTGCCTTACACGGCGCGGGTGCTAGCCAAGCTCAAGCGCAGCCACGACGGTGTGGTGATTCCGCGCCTGGTGTTTACCAAAGGCGGCGGCTTGTGGCTGGACGCCATGGCCCAGCTTGACTGCGAGGTGCTGGGCCTGGACTGGAATGTGAACTTGGGCAAGGCACGGGCCCAGGTTGGCCATAAGATGGCGCTGCAAGGCAACCTGGACCCCAATGTGTTGTTTGCCAACCCAGCTCAAGTGCAAGCCGAGGCAATCAAGGTGCTAGACAGCTTTGGCAAGCCCCATACAGACGCAAAAACCACCGGCCCAACGCATATTTTCAACCTTGGCCACGGTATCAGCCAGTTCACGCCGCCTGAAAATGTCGAGGTGCTGGTCAACGCAGTGCACGCTCACTCTCGCCAAATGCGACTGGCAACCGTCTGATTTAACGAAGCCTTGGCAATCGATCGATAACGGCAGCTTATCAATGGCTCCGCTTAGCACAAAATTGACCGAACGCAACGCAACTTATGCACAAAATTTATGCTGCAGATTAGTGACTGACCAGTCACAGCGGCTCCCTCGCTATCAAAGCCATAGCGCAGCTAAGTTGTTGATTTATATAGGTTTTATAAACTGCTTTATTTTGTGGCAATTTAGTGAAAGCCTTGATTTCAAAGGCCTTCAGCGCTACGGGGGTAATCTATCAACAAAGTTATCCACAGAAATCTTGAACATCTGTAAAGCACTGGCAAATCAAGCACTTAGCGCATTGTCTGCATGTGTTGGTGAAGCTTTTGTAACTAATTTAGCCACCCGCCGCACTTTTTTTGCCCCCGCGTTATGACCTGCTGGCTACAAGTAGTGGTGGCTGCACCTGCTCACAGCGCCATCGCTGGGCCGCTGACTTACCGAAGTGAGCTGCCACTAGCGCCCGGCACACTGGTGCGCGTGCCGCTGGGCAAACGCGAGGTGCTAGGTGTGGTCTGGGGCACCGCTCTCGATGCCGGTAATTTGCTGGAAATGCAGACCAAAAGCATCGCTGGCGCGCTTGAAGGGCTGGCCCCGCTGGCAGCCGACTGGCGGGCGCTGGTCAACTTCACAGCCAGCTATTACCAGCGCTCGCTGGGCGAAGTGGCGCTGGCCGCGCTGCCGCCACAGTTGCGTGAGTTAACGGGCGTGCAGCTGGCCAGGCGGTTAAAGCGCCCCGTGGTAGACACCAGTCAACCAGAAAACGCTACGAATTTAATAGCTGCTAGCGCCCAACAAACAAGGGCTATAGCTGATTTTGATGCCGAAAGCAGCGCTAAAAAGCGCCCCGCCCTACTTTTTGGCGCCACCGGCAGCGGCAAAACCGAGGTGTATTTGCGCTTGGCGGCCCAAGTGCTGGCGCTTGAGCCCACCGCGCAGGTGCTGGTGATGGTGCCTGAAATTAACCTCACCCCGCAACTGCAAGCCCGGTTTGAGGAGCGCTTTGCGCATTTGGGCTTGGAGCGTGTCGTGGCCCTGCACAGCGGCCTGACCCCCGCGCAGCGCCTCAAAAGCTGGATTACTGCCCATGCGGGTCATGCAAGGTTGATTTTGGGCACGCGCATGGCGGTGCTGGCGTCCATGCCCAACCTCAAGCTGATCGTGGTCGATGAAGAACACGACCCCAGCTACAAGCAGCAAGAAGGCGCGCGTTATTCAGCCCGTGACTTGGCGGTGTACCGTGCCAGTATTCAAGCCGATTGCCGTGTGCTGCTGGGGTCGGCTACCCCGTCACTTGAAAGCTGGCAGGCAACGATTAACGGCAAGTACCAGCTGTTGAGAATGGATGAACGAATTGGCGCTTCGCTCTCAAACTCCCCAGAGTTGCTTCCTCTCCCCTTGGAAGAGGGCAGGGGCTTCACGCTGCGGCTCCAAGAGCGCCTGCGCGCTCCTGGACAGCTTGAAGAAGACCCGGCTCTGACGGGTCAGCGGTCTGCAAGACAGGGCTCCCCGCCTGCCAACCCGGTTGCCACACCGGGCCAGCTCCCCACCGTCAAGCGCCTGGACATGAACCACCAGCCCAAGCACTGCGTCATCGCCCCGCCACTGGTCAAAGCCATTGAAGAACGCATCGCACGCGGCGAGCAATCTTTGATCTTCCTCAACCGGCGCGGCTACGCCCCGGTGCTGGCGTGCCATGACTGCGGCTGGAAAAGCGAGTGCCCGCATTGCAGCGCCTACCGCGTGTTTCACAAAATTGACCGCAGTCTGCGCTGCCACCACTGCGGCTTTACAGAACGCGTGCCCAGAGCGTGCCCTGCCTGCGGCAACATCGATATCGCCCCGGTCGGGCGCGGCACCGAGCGGCTTGAAGAACAACTGGCCGAGCTGCTGGCTAACGTCAAACGCCCCGACGGCGGCACGGTACGCATTTCGCGCATTGACGCCGACAGCACCCGGCTAAAAGGCGCGTTGCAGCAGCAACTGGCCAGCGTGCATGC
>JANMWH010000115.1:0-3213 GCA_031393945.1 Polaromonas sp.
CGAATAAGTAACCGGCGTGGGCCAAGCTAGCGGCGCATCAGTTGCCGTACTTTTAAGCCCGACACCCAAAGCGCTACAAAATATATAGCTGCTCCCGCCAATATTGCTGCCGCTAGCAGCCCAATTCGTTGCCAATAAGCGGCTTTTAAGCCCACCCAATTGACTGCGCCGGCCGACCACATTAAAAACACCGTAAGTAAAGCCGTGGCCGCCAGTACTTGCAAGAAAAACACGGCCCAGCCGGGCGCGGGTTTGTAACTTCCCCGGCGCAGCAGCCCAACGAGCAAGCACAGCGCATTGACCAGCGCGCCAATGCCAATGGCCAGTGCCAGCCCAGCGTGCGCAAAGTACGGCACCAGCGCAACATTCAATAATTGCGTCAGCACCAGCACCACCAGCGCAATTTTTACCGGGGTTTTGATGTCCTGGCTGGCGTAAAAGCCAGGCGCCAGCACCTTGATGGCCACCAGACCGACCAGCCCGGCGCCGTAGCCCATCAACGCGGTGGTCGTCTGCGCTACGTCCCGGTCGGTGAATGCACCGTAGTGGTAGAGCGTGGCGACTAGCGGGGTGGCAAAAGTCAGCAAGGCGGCGGCGCTGGGCACGGCCAACAGCACCACAATGCGCAGGCCCCAGTCCAGCATGTCAGAGTATTTTTTGGCGTCGTCGGCGGCTTTGGCGGCGGCCAGTTGCGGCATCAACACCACACCAATGGCCACGCCCAGCATGGCGGTGGGGAATTCCATGAGGCGGTCGGCATAACTGAGCCAGCTGACGCTGCCCGGCGTAAGGTGCGAGGCGATTTGGGTGTTGATAAGCAGCGAGATTTGCGCCACGCTCACGCCCAGCAGCGCAGGCAGCATCAGTTTTATTATGTTTTTAGTAGCTGGTTGCGCCCATGATTGCTTGGCTACAGTCCAATTGAATGATATTTTTGGCAATAAACCGAGCTTGAGGAGTGCTGGGACCTGCACCGCCAACTGCAGCGCGCCGCCCACCATCACGCCCACGGCCAATGCGTAAACGGGCTCAATGCCCTGCGCCTTGAACCACGGTGCGCCAAACCAGGCTGCCGCAATCATGGCGATGTTGAGCAGAACCGGCGTTGCCGCAGGCACCGCAAAGCGCCGCCAGGTGTTAAGCACGCCCGACGACAGCGCCACCAGCGACATGAAGGCGATGTACGGAAACATCCAGCGCGTCATGAACACGGCGGCCTCAAAGCCGCGCGGGTCTTGCTTTAAGCCGCTGGCCATGGCGTAGACCAGCAACGGCGCAGCTGCCACACCAATCACTACAGTGAGTAGCAGCGCCCACGTCAAAATGGTAGCAACGCGGTCAATCAGCAGTTTGGTCTCGGCGTCGCCATGCTGCGCCTTATTGGCCGCCAGCACTGGCACAAAAGCCTGGCTAAAAGCGCCCTCAGCAAACAGGCGCCTGAACAGATTGGGTATGCGAAATGCGACGTTGAAAGCGTCGGTCATTGCGCTGGCACCAAAAGTTGATGCAATGAGCAGTTCACGCGCCAGGCCGGTGATGCGTGAGACTAGCGTGAGGGCAGAGACGGTCGAGGCGGATTTAAAGAGTGACACAGCTGGAGTTTACGGCAGGGTAACAAGCTGGATCCTTCGCAAAATCACAGCTTGACTAGCGCAGACCGTTGGGCAGTTGCACTGGATATTCTTTTGAAAGGCGCGCGCTGCCCGCTTCTCGCGCATCGCCGCCCCAGTCGCGTGTGATTTCAAAAAATTTACAGGGTAATTGCCCAATGGTATGCCGCGGGTCTAGTGAGCGCAGGCTCTTAAGCGCTGCCGCGCTATAATGGAAAGCTTCGCATGCAACATCCGCAGACCATTTTCGGTGTCAGTTAATACTGATCCGATATCCAAAGGAATTAAATTATGGCAACCGCCAAACCCAAGAAAAAGAACCCGCGCCTGGCATCAGGCCGCAAACGCGTCCGCCAGGACACCAAACTTAACGCTGCGAACACGTCGTTGCGTTCCAAATACCGTACCGCTGTTAAAAACGTTGAAAAAGCCGTTGCAGCAGGCGACAAAGAAAAAGCCAAAGAAGCCTTCGCCAAAGCCCAGAGCATTGTCGACACCGTGGCTGACAAAGGTATTTTTCACAAAAACAAGGCAGCTCGCGATAAGAGCCGCCTGTCATCCAAGGTGAAAGCCTTGGCCCTAGCCGCTTAAGAAATTAAGCAAAAAAGCCCGGAAGGCTTGATTAAAAGAGACTTCCGCCGTTTTGTTGGGTGCGCTGCAAACGAAGTCAAAAAAGCCGTCGAAAGACGGCTTTTTTGTTTTCATTTGACAAGATTATTTTTTAGGCAATTCAGGAATCAGACAAGCCTCAGCCATTTGCAAGTTATTGTCTTTGGCAAAGTTAATGGCGAAGTCCCAGGCCATCGGTTCAACTTCGCGCAGCTCGGCGTTTACCACCACGCAGCGCACGCCGTTGATCAGTGTTGGAATGCACCAAGGCGAATAAGTCAGGTGACTACCCGGCTGCGGCCCGCCGGGCCTGAACGGGCTCATCACCCCGCACAACCTGTCGGCCCAGTCGCTGGGCCTGAATGTTTTGCCGTCTTGGGTAATGCCTTGAATAAAGACTTCTTTGATCGCTTTATTAATGGTCTGGTGTTGCACTGCACCATTATCACATCTTATATAAGACTTGGAACTTGCCGAGCAGCAACACAGTGATGCCAAATGGGCAACTCTTTAACCTGGCTCTGCCCCTAAAATCAACTTTCACTTTTTTTGACGCCAGCCCGGAGCTCACCATGACTGCTGCCCTGCCTAAGTACATCGAAGCCGCCTCCCCGCACGTAATGAACACCTACGGTCGCCTGCCGATAGCGATGTCGCACGGGCAAGGCTGCTACGTGTGGGACGTCAACGGCAGGCGCTACCTCGACGCGTTGGGCGGCATCGCGGTCAATACGCTGGGCCACAACCACTCAAAATTAGTGCCCGCGCTGCAAGACCAGCTGACAAAGCTGATTCACTGCTCTAACTACTACCATGTGCCACTGCAAGAAACGCTGGCGGCCAAGCTCGTGGAACTGTCTGGGCTTACGAACGTATTTTTCTGCTCGACTGGTTTAGAAGCGAACGAAGCAGCACTCAAACTGGCGCGCAAGTTTGGCCATGACAAAGGCATTGAGCGGCCTGAAGTTGTCGTGTACGAAAAAGCCTTTCATGG
>JANMWH010000117.1:0-27500 GCA_031393945.1 Polaromonas sp.
GAGCACTGGAAGGCCAGCGGCCTTGACTTTGCACGCCTGTTCTATCAGCCGAACGTACCTGCAGATGTGCCGCGCCTGCACACATCAACGCAAGACCATGCGCTAGAAAAAGCACTCGATGTGCGCCTGATTGAAAAGTCGAAAGCCGCGATTGAAAAGGGCGAAAAAGTCCAGTTCATCGAAACGGTGCGCAACGTCAACCGCACCGTTGGTGCCATGCTCTCAGGCGAGCTGACGCGCGTGCGACCTGAAGGCTTGCCAGACGACACCCTGCGTATTCAGCTTGAAGGCACGGGCGGTCAATCGTTCGGCGCGTTTTTGGCCAAGGGCATCACCATGTATTTGATTGGTGACGCGAACGACTACACCGGCAAGGGCTTGTCGGGTGGCCGCATCGTGGTGCGGCCAAGCATTGACTTTAGGGGCGAGTCCCACAAAAACACCATCGTTGGCAATACTGTTCTGTACGGCGCAACGACGGGTGAAGCTTTCTTCAGCGGCGTAGCGGGCGAGCGCTTTGCAGTGCGCTTGTCGGGCGCAACAGCAGTCGTTGAAGGCACGGGCGACCACGGCTGCGAATACATGACCGGCGGCACGGTGGCCGTGCTGGGTAAAACCGGCCGCAACTTTGCAGCCGGCATGAGCGGCGGCGTAGCCTATGTGTACGACGAAGATGGTCAGTTCGCCACCCGTTGCAACACGTCCATGGTCAGCATGGACAGAGTTGTGACGACTGCCGAGCAGCACACGCATGACAAGTCAGACTGGCATGCCGAGGAAAGCGACGAAGCTCTCCTCAAACGCCTGCTGCAAGACCACAACCGCTGGACGGGCAGCAAGCGCGCACGCGAGTTGCTCGACACCTGGGCTGAGTCGCGCTTGAAGTTCGTGAAGGTCTTTCCGAACGAGTACAAGCGCGCCCTGCTGGAGCGCAAAGACCGCCGCCTGAACGCCGCCACCGAGACGACGCGCGCGCAGGTGGAGACCAACCGCGAGCCGGTAGGTGCTAAATAAGGGCAGCAAGATACTATTAATTTAGGAGCTGCTCGCGCCTGTATTTATTGGGCTACAGCGGTAAAAGATATAAATTTTGGTAACTACTCGGGCAGCCTTGGATTTACTCCCTCTCCCCTTGCGGGGAGAGGGTAGGGGTGAGGGCAGTGGCCATCGGGTAAAGCGTTAAGCATCGTTAGCTTCGCACTTCCTCACCCTAACCCTCTCCCCGCAAAGGGAGAGGGGACAAAGCAATAATCGACTCAGATAGTAAGACAACAGGACAGCATCATGGGAAAAATCACCGGTTTCATGGAATTTGAGCGTTTGGAAGAGGGCTACAAACCCGTACCCGAGCGCCTGAAGAACTACAAAGAGTTCGTCATCGGCCTTGACGACAAGCAGGCCAAAGACCAGTCCGCACGCTGCATGGACTGCGGCACGCCGTTTTGCAACACCGGTTGCCCGGTCAACAACATCATTCCTGACTTCAACGACATGGTGTTTCGTGCGGACTGGAAAAACGCGATTGCCACGTTGCACAGCACGAATAACTTTCCGGAATTCACGGGAAGAATCTGCCCCGCACCGTGCGAAGCCGCCTGCACATTGAATGTCAACGACGACGCAGTCGGCATCAAATCCATCGAGCACGCCATCATCGACCGTGCCTGGGCTGAAGGCTGGGTCAAGCCGCAACTGCCCAAGCACAAAACGGGTAAAAAAGTCGCCATCGTTGGCTCAGGCCCGGCAGGCATGGCCGCCGCCCAGCAGCTGGCACGCGTCGGCCACGACGTCACGCTGTTTGAAAAGAACGACCGCGTGGGCGGCTTGCTGCGCTACGGCATTCCTGATTTCAAGATGGAGAAAATCCATATTGAGCGACGCGTTGAGCAAATGACGGCCGAGGGCGTCACGTTTAAATGCGGCGTGATGGTCGGCAACTTGCCCAAAGACTCCAAAGTCACCAACTGGGCCAAAGAAACGATCAGCCCTGAGCAACTGCAAAAAGACTTTGACGCAGTGATGTTGACCGGCGGCGCGGAGCAATCACGCGATTTGCCCGTACCCGGCCGTGACCTGGACGGCGTGCATTTCGCCATGGAATTTCTGCCATCCCAAAACAAGGTCAATGCAGGTGACAAAGTCAAAGGCCAATTGCGTGCCGACGGCAAACACGTCATTGTGATTGGCGGCGGCGATACGGGCAGCGACTGCGTGGGCACCAGCAACCGCCACGGCGCGGTCAGCGTGACCCAGTTTGAACTGATGCCCCAGCCGCCAGAAGAAGAAAACCGACCCATGACCTGGCCGTACTGGCCAGCCAAGCTGCGCACCTCGTCCAGCCACCGGGAAGGTTGCGACCGTGAATTCGCCATTTCCACCAAAGAACTGTTGGGCGAAAAAGGCAAAGTCACAGGCTTGAAAACCGTGCGCGTTGAATGGGTCAATGGCAAGATGGTTGAAGTCGCCGGGTCTGAGCAAACCCTCAAAGCCGACCTGGTGCTGCTGGCCATGGGTTTTGTGTCCCCCGTCGCGTCGATTCTCGAATCCTTTGGTATCGACAAGGACAACCGTGGCAACGCCAAAGCCAGCGACGCCTTCATCGGCGGTTACGCGACCAATGTGCCCAAGGTGTTTGTAGCGGGCGACATTCGCCGCGGGCAGAGCTTGGTGGTCTGGGCGATTCGTGAAGGCCGACAGGCAGCGCGTTCCGTCGATGAGTTTTTGATGGGCAGTAGCGAGTTGCCGCGCTGAAGTCAAAGCGTTTGATGCTGTTTTTATAGCTGCCAGCGCCCATATTCAAAGCCGTGCCGACTGATCGAGTTGGGTTCGGCTAGTCTGTGGCCGTTGATTCAGACCCGCAACCGGGTAGTTGCCAACGATTAAAAAATTCGCTGAAGTGGCTCTGAAAGTTCGCCACTGTGCAGACGTGAGTGACCACTCGGCAGACGCTATGCAAATCTGCGCAGCGGTTGCACAGCTGTTTTGGTCAGGGCGGTCGTGGTCAAAAACTGCTATGGGTATCCGGTGCACGTCAAGACATCAGTCACACCGTTACGGTACCGCGCGCGGCGCTAAGGGGTGCGCAGACACTCAGTGCCATTCGTTTAAAAATCGGGGGGTTTTTGTCGCATGCCAACAGTTATGCAAGCCGCTGCCCATAAAGAACTGGATCTGTTGGTTCGCACGGGTCTGGGTATTGAGCCCATGGCGCCCCCTCTGGCTGACGTTCTCCGGCGTCTGGTGGGCGCAGAAGGCTGTTTTATTGGCTGGTTCGACAAGCACGGCGCGCCTGAGGGGTTTTTTCACGACTCTGCACCCGTTGCTTTGCAAGAGCTTTTTTTAAACAACTACCAAGAACTGTTTGTGGGCCCTCATGAGCTCACTATTTTTTGGCTGGTGACTAACTAGGGCCGTTCTGTTGGCAACAGGTTGACTGCCGACAAAGCATTTTTTAAGTCCAACACGTACAACTTGTTGTTCAAACCTTGCCATCACCGTTTTTGGCTTGACCTGAAAGTCGATGTCAACGGCGTGACACGAATGGTGATTGAGCTTTTTAGACAGCAGGCCAATCCCTTTTCTAAAGATGACGCTAAGCGGCTGTATGGCCTTACGCCTGCTCTGCAAATGGCCGTAGCCAAAACCGCAGGCAGCAGCGTAGACAGCCAGGCTCGCAGTTTTGTCTTTCTGCATGCTTAACGCCCGATTAAACAAGGTGAAACATATGAAAACGACCTCGTCAACATACTCGCAAGTAGCGCCAGATACCTATGCGGTAGTGCGAATTGTTTCTGTGCTGTTCTGCGCAGCGCTTCCCGTTGGCCTGAGCGGCTGCAATGACTGCCGCGAGCACGATGCAGGAGTTTATGGTGCGGTGGAGGTTAAGTGCCCGGCGGGTGGTCAATGCATTTCGGGTGACTTGCAGGCCGGCGCTAGCTTTGCAGCTTTGCTTGATTCGGGTCAGCCGACTTGGGTGTTGGCAACGATGTAAGGGCTTGGGGAGAGGCCGGAAATTCAAGCGTGGTGACGATGCGCAAGCCAACTGCGCAAAAGACGCGTTGCAGTCAGTCGTTGCGAATATTATTGGGCGTCTGACACGGGCTGAGTGCTATTTAATAATGAGCTGCTAACGCCCGTATTTGTTGAGTAAAAGACGGAGTTTATTTAAATCAGGGCTCTTTTTTATCCTGCGGAACCTCGCGCACTTCAACGTCCACCACATCAGCATTTCTTACTGGCGAGCGCTCCCGGTTTGAATGCCCACCCGCGGCGCCATTGACGGGCCACTGCCCCCGCGCCGAGTATTTTTGTACCTGCCTGAACACCACCCATGGTGCAGGTTTTTGCCAGGTCAGCAGTGCTTTGAGCAGGCTGAACACGACCGCCACCAGCGCGACTGCGATCAGGCACGTCGCAAACACCAGCGCAATCACCGCCAAAAACAGCTTGAGCACAAAGCGCAGTAAAACCGAAACAAATCCGCCGGGGCTATCTGTCATCAATTAGCCTTTCAAACCCATCAGCTGACGCCGCTCGGGCAGATTTCAAGCCAAGCCCGTGCCGCTGGCCAGCTTCGCACAGACGTCAAATCCACGTCTTATGCCAACAAAGCCTGCGCAAACTCCCGCGCATTAAATGTTTCCAAATCGTCCAACTGCTCGCCCACACCAATGAAGTACACCGGCACGGGGCGCAGCGTGGGCGTGGCTGTTTGCCGCTCTTTTGCCCACAGTGCAATTGCCGCCAACACGCCGCCTTTGGCTGTGCCATCGAGTTTGGTCACGATAAGGCCGGTAAGTTGCAGTGCATCGTCAAAAGCTTTGACTTGTGACAAGGCGTTTTGTCCGGTGTTGCCGTCGATTACTAACAGCACCTCATGGGGTGATGTAGATTCTGCCTTTTGTACCACGCGTTTGATTTTTTTCAGCTCTTCCATCAAATGCAGTTGCGTGGGCAAGCGGCCTGCCGTGTCTACCAGCACCACGTCTTTGCCTCTAGCCTTGCCAGCGGTCACGGCGTCAAACGCTACGGCTGCTGGGTCGCCGCCTTCTTTGCTGATGATTTCGACCGTGTTTCGGTCGGCCCACACGGCCAATTGCTCGCGGGCGGCCGCGCGAAACGTGTCGGCTGCCGCCAGCAGCACGCTGGCGCCCTCGCTGGCCAAGTGTTTGGTCAGCTTGCCAATCGATGTGGTTTTGCCTGCCCCGTTAACGCCCGCAACCATAATGACGGTGGGTTGCTGCTGGCCAATCACCAGACTTTGCTCGAGCGGCTTCAGCAAGTCGCTTAACGATTGGGTGAGTATGTTTTTAACGGCTACCGGATTGGTTACGCCACTGGCGGCAACCCGGCGCTTGACGTCGTCTAGTAAGTAAGTGGTGGCTTTCACGCCTGTGTCGGCCATTAGCAGTGCGGCTTCGAGGTTGTCGTAAAGCGCATCATCGATCTGCGTGCCGGTAAACACGCTTGAAATGCTGGAGCCCGTTTTGCGCAAGCCAGAAGTGAGCTTATCCAGCCAGCGTTGGCGCTCGGCAGGTAGAGCGGTGATACTGTCAAGGTCTAGCGGGGTGACGAGCGCGCTGCCAATGATGCTGCCGGTGGCTGGCTTTGGCAACACGTCGCCGGTGATAGCCGCACTGGGCACCGCGGGCAACGCAGGCGTTACTTGGATCACTGCCGCTGGGGGAGATTTTTTCTTGAAGAAACTGAACATTGAACCTGCTTTTGAGTCACATCATTCTATGAAACACCCGCACCAGATTTCTTCGGCACGTTTTTTACCATTGTTGATCACCGCTTTTGCCGCCAGCGCCGCCTGCGCACAAGCGCCGGACAATACCCAAAAGATCGAGCAGTTCACCCTTAGCAACGGGCTGACGGTCATTGTCAAACCCGACCGCCGCGCCCCCACTGCCGCGCACATGCTATGGGTGCGGGTTGGCTCGATTGACGAAGTAGACGGCACATCGGGTGTGGCTCATGTGCTGGAACACATGCTGTTTAAAGGCACGGCTACCACCAAGCCCGGCGAGTTTTCACGCCGGGTGGCCGCGCTGGGCGGGCGAGACAACGCTTTTACCTCAAGAGACGCCACCGGCTACCACCAGCAAATACCCAGCAACAAGCTCGAAGACGTGATGCGCCTGGAGGCCGACCGCTTTGCCAACAACCAGTGGGCTGACGATGAATTCAAACGCGAAATGGAAGTGGTCAAAGAAGAGCGCCGCTCGCGCACTGAAGAGTCCCCGCGCGCGCTGATGTTTGAAGCCGCCACCGCCATGACCTTCACTGCCTCTCCGTACCGCAGGCCCATCGTCGGCTGGATGAGCGACCTGGACGCCATGAAGCCGCAAGACGCACGCGACTTTTACAAGCGCTGGTATGTGCCGGGCAACGCAGCGGTGGTGGTGGCGGGCGATGTCGATGTGGCCGAGGTAAAACGCCTGGCTGAAAAGTACTACGGCCCAATTGCCGCGCGCCCCGTGCCCGAGCGCAAGCCGCGTGACGAGCCCGAGCAAACCGGCGCACGACGAATGGACTTCAAAGGCGTGGCGTCGCAAGCCTATGTCAGCTTGTCATTCAAAGTGCCCAAGATTGAGGCTGCCGAGTTTGCAGACGCCAACTCGGGCCGCGACGCCTTGGCGCTGACCGTGCTAGCCGCCGTGCTCGACGGCTACAGCGGCGCCCGCTTGGGCCGCGCGCTAGAGCAGGACATTCCTGGGGGATCAAGCCGGCTGGCCGACAGTGCCGACGCTTACAACGGCCTGATCGGCCGGGGCCCGCAGGTGTTTGGGTTGTCGGGCGTGCCGGCGCAGGGCAAAACACCCGAACAAGTTGCTGCGGCGCTGCGTGAGCAAGTGGCGCTGGTGGCCAAATCGGGCGTGAGCGATGCTGAACTCAACCGCGTTAAAACCCAGTGGGTAGCCAGCGAAACCTACAAGCTCGACGGCGTGTTTAACCAGGCCCGCGAGTTGGGCTCTAACTGGATCTCTGGTTTACCGCTGGATGCAAGCGCGCAATTGATTGCCCGGCTGCGCACCGTGACCAGTGCCGAAGTGCAAAGCGTTGCCGCCAAGTATTTTGGCGATGACCAGCTCAACATTGCCACGCTGGTGCCGCAGCCAATTGACCCCAATCGCAAGCCGCGCGCGCGCCCAGCGGCAGCCGGGGCATCGCGGCATTGAAACCTGACGTAGCTACCCGCAACCTGAGCGGGCGGCAAGCAACAACCCACTATCAAGCACCATGAAATCTACTATTAAAATAATAGCTGTTCGCGCCCGTATTTATTGGGCTACGGCCGCTTTATTGTTCATTTTTGGCCCTGCAGCGGCAGCCATACCCATACAAAAATGGACATTGCCCAATGGCGCCATGGTGTTTTTGGTTGAAAGCCCGGCCATCGCCATGCTTGATGTGCAGGTTGATTTTGACGCCGGCAGCCGCCGTGACCCGGCCAGCAAAGCGGGCTTGGCCAGCGTTGCCGCTGCACTGGCTGGCAAAGGCATTGCGCCCCGTGCTGGCCAGCCCGCGCTGGATGAAAACGCCTTGGGCGAAGCCTGGGCAGATTTGGGTGCACAGTTTGACGCCAGTGCGGGCGGCGACCGCATGAGCTTTTCATTGCGCACACTGACCGAGCCAGACTTGCTGGCTAAAGCCGTGGCGCTGGCGGCGCGGCAAATGGCCGAGCCGTCTTTTCCTGATGCAGTCTGGCAGCGTGACCGCCAAAAGAGCATTGCCAACCTCAAAGAGTCCTATACCCGGCCTGGCTCCGTTGCTGGCCGCGCATTTACCCGTGCGGTGTATGGCAGCCACCCGTACGGCTACGACGTAACCGAAGCCAGCATGGCCAACATCACTTCCGCCGACATGCAGGCGTTTTACGCCAGCAGCATTGCGGTTTGCCGCGCCCGCATCAGCATGGTGGGCGCCGTGACGCGTGCGCAGGCCGATGCAATCGCGCAGCAACTGCTGGCGCGCCTGCCGCAAGTTGCGTGTGCCAGCCTGGCCCCACTGGCGCCGGTTGCCGAGGTGGCCGCCTTAACGCAGCCGCAGCAACAAGACATCGCGTTTGATGCCGCGCAAGCCCAAGTGCTGATCGGCCAGCCCGGCTACAAACGTGATGACCCGGCCTACTTCCCGCTGCTGGTCGGTAATTACATTTTGGGCGGCGGCGGTTTTGTGTCGCGGCTGCAAAACGAGGTGCGCGAAAAGCGCGGCTTGACCTACGGCGCTTACAGTTATTTTCAGCCCGGCCTGCATGCGGGGGCTTTCACGGTCAGCCTGCAAACCCGGCCCGACCAGGCGGCGCAAGCGCTCGACGTGGCGCGCACGGTAGTGAAAGATTTCGTCGCCAACGGCCCAACCGACGACGAGCTGAAAGCCGCTAAAGACAACCTGATTGGCGGCTTTGCCCTGCTGATTGACAGCAACCGCAAGCTGCTGGGCAACATCAGCAGCATTGCGTGGAATAACTTGCCGCTGACCTATCTCGACACCTGGACTGAGCAGGTCGGCAAGGTGACCACGCAAGACATCAAAGCCGCTTTTTCGGCCAAGCTGCAACCTGACAAAATGGTGACTGTTGTGTTGGGCGCCAAGCCTTGACACTGCCCCCCAAAAAAAAGCTCTGCAAGAAGTCATGAAATACACCGCCCAAGTTGCCGCCGAAAAACCAGCCAAAGACCCCGCAAAAAAATTGGCCAGGTCGGGCAAAGTGGTCGGCCGCAAAACCATTCCCCCGGGTGAAGTGCGCATTATTGGCGGCCTGTACAAGCGCAGCAAATTGCCAGTAGCTGCGGTGGCAGGCTTGCGCCCCACGCCCGACCGGGTGCGTGAAACGCTGTTCAACTGGCTGGGTCAAGACCTGACCGGCTGGCGCTGCGTAGACGCCTTTGCTGGCACTGGCGTGCTGGGTTTTGAGGCCGCGTCGCGCGGCGCGCTCGATGTGGTGCTGTGCGAGCAAGATGCCGCGCTGGCCGACAAACTCAAGGCGTCCCAAATCAAGCTAAAAGCCGCTGCGGTCAAAGTAGAGCGGGGCGATGGTGTCAGCCTGCTGCGCCGCGTCAGCAGCGGCAGTTTGCAGCTGGTTTTTTTAGACCCGCCGTATGAGTCGACCGCGTTAGAAGCCGCGTTGAAAGCGGCAGCAGTGGCCATAGCGGTACCGGGTTTTGTGTACCTGGAGGCGGCCAAACCGTGGCTTGATGAAGAGCTGGCCCCGCTCGGCTTAACCGTGCATCGCTTCGGCAAAGCTGGTGCTGTGCATTTTCATCTGTTGACTAAAACGCCTACTGAAACGCCTACTGAAACGCCAACTGAAACGTCGGCTGAAACCGCCGCAAGCGCATAATTTAGCCATGAATGAACCTATGCGCATTGCGGTGTATTCCGGCACGTTTGACCCCCTCACGCTGGGCCACCTCGACGTGGTCAAACGCGCAGCGGGCTTGTTTGACCAGCTCATCATCGCGGTAGCCACTGCACACCATAAAAAAACGCTTTTTAGCCTTGAGGCCAGGGTTTTACTGGCGCAAGCAGCTACTAAAAGCCTAGCAAATGTGTCCGCGCTGCCGTTCGACGGCCTGATCATGGATTTTTGCAAAACGCATAACGCCTGCGCCGTGGTGCGCGGCATTCGCAACCTGACCGACTTCGACTACGAAGCGCAAATGGCCGCAATGAACCGCAAGCTCAGCCCCCATGTTGAAACCGTTTTGCTGCTGCCAGACGCGCCCGTTGCCTGCATCAGCAGCACACTGGTGCGCGAAATCAGCAAGCTCGGCGGCGATGTCAGCCAGATGGTCAGCGCCGACGTGCTGGCCGCGTTGAATGCTGCAAAGGCTGGCTGAACATGGCTCTTTTAATCACCGACGAATGCATCAACTGCGACGTGTGCGAGCCCGAATGCCCGAACCAGGCCATCTACATGGGCAAAGACATCTACGAGATTGACCCGAACAAATGCACCGAATGCGTGGGCCACTTTGACGAGCCGCAATGCGTGCAAGTATGCCCGGTGGCCTGCATTCCGGTCAGCCCAATGCACATCGAAAGCAAGCCGATGCTGTGGGAAAAATACCATCGGCTGACTGGCACAGTGCCCGTTACTCAAAAGGTAGCCTGAAACGTACTTTTCAGTCGTTTTTCGCATCGTTTTAGTGCTGTAGCCCAATCAATACAGGAGCTTGCAGCTACAAAATATGTAGCAGTTACAAAGCGCAGATAATCAGGCGCACACGAAGTTACAAATATCCAGGCTATTTTGGCTACCGACACTGCTTGCGCTGCAGTGCTCTCTGGCGGGGTCATTGCATGCGGCGCCGCAACTCGACTTGCGCCAGCAAGATCGTGCCCGCCTGAGCCTGGACGTACGCACGGCGTGGCAAACCGCCATGGTGCCGATGGGCGATGGGCTGCAGTCGCAGCTGCTTGACGCCCAGACCGTATGGAATTGGCCAGACAGCCAATTCAAGCCCGGCCAAAAAGTACCCGTAACCGTCAAAGACGGCGAACGCCTGATCGGCAGGTGGTCAATGCAGCTTGCCGACAGCCCACACAGTTTGCTGGTTCAACTGCCGATGCCGCGCCTGGACAGAGTGCACTTGAGTTACCGCTACAACAACGATGCCTGGACACACTTCACCGCCGGCGACCAGGTGCCCATGGTGAAGTGGCCGTTTGCCGACCGGGCTCCGGTTTTTGTCATTCCGCCCAAGCCGGGCGAACTGCAAATGGTGCTCGAAGTACCAGTGCCGGGCTTATTCCCGAGCCCAGTGATTCTTTGGGGTGACCCGGCTTTTCGGGAAGACCACACCGTTCGCAATCTGGAGGCGGGCGCAGCCCTGGCTTTGGCCTTCATTAGCCTGTTGATTTGCAGCGGGGCTGCGGTTATTTTCAGGCGCTTTGCCTTTGTGGCGGTGGGGCTGTATTCGGCCAGTGTTTTTTTGGTGGCGGGCGGGCAAGGCGGTATCTTCGGGATCTACATCGGCACCACCACCACCTGGTTTAACGACTACGTGAAGTACATTTCTGCCGCCATTTTTGGGGCCGTTGTGCCGTGGACCATCAGTCTGGTTGTGGCGCAAAAATATTATTCCCGGCTCACCGCGCATGCAGCCACGTTTTGGCTGCTCGGCAGTTTGACTGCTGTGCTGGTCATGTTGTTCACCGTGCCCAGGGCAACCCAGTGGGCCATGCTGTCGCCGTTTTTGATAGCTAGTTTGCTGTTTGGCCTAGGCATTGCGCTGGCCAGCGTGGTGCGGGGTCAGCGGCACGGTCTGCTTTCGCTGGTGGCGATGCTGCTGTTGTGCGCTAGCATCTTCGCGCCGATTGCGGCGTATTGGGGCTACCTTGATGGCACTTTCAGTTTTTCAATCTCTGCTGTGGCGTTTTGGTCATCGAATACTTTTTTACTGATGGCGCTGCTGCAGCAGTACAGGCACGGCAATCGCGTGGTGGCGCGGGCAGAGCGATCGGGCGGGCGCGACGCACTGACCGGTTTGCTCAATCGCGGCGTGTTTGAGGCCAGGCTGGCCAAGACAGTGCGCGAGGCCGCCAAGTCGAATTCAAACGCCTTGTTTCTCTACATCTCGATAAGCGACCGGGAAACCCTTGAAGAGCAGTTTGGAGGCGAGGGTTTCGAGTCTGGCATGGTGCAAATGGCGGCGGCGCTGTCGTCCAGTATCTCGGTGGTTGACACGGTCGCCCGCCTGTCAACGAATGCGTTTGGGGTGCTGGTGGTCATGCCGCCAGACGTCAAGGCGGGTAACGCGCTGGCTCAAAAACTCATTACCCGCATCATGGCGGTGGCCAGCCACAGCGCGCCCATGGCACAAACCGCACGCATTGCGTTGGCTTGGGTGCCAGCCAGCGGATCAACGCTTGGCAATCTTGAACTGGCGGCCAAGAAAGTGCTGCAAAAGATGGAAGACGGCAAGCGGGTAGGTTGGGTCAGCGGTGTAATGACGACGGCCAAGTCGGTGGATACGTCTGGTGTGGCAAGTGCCAGCCAAGACAGTCAATCTTCCTCCAGGCCGCGACCCCACGAGCTGCACAGCCTGATCAACGGGATTGAAGACACCATGCGCCGGGAAGATTTTGATGCCATTAAAAAGCATGCTGATCAGCTTACAAAAACCACTGATACGCATGCTCGCTAGTGCAACAAATGATTTAGCGCCAGGGGTTTTGCAGCCTCGCGTGCCAGGGCCGAAAACTCGGTAGCTGCCTCGCTACTAGGCGGTGAATTCCCAGTTTCTCTTGGCGCCCAGCACGGCATCTGGGTAGGGCGCTTTGCCGCGCGAGCCGTTGTAGCGGCCCAAGCCTAAAAACAAATCGCCTTTTTCGCGGTCAAGGTAGTGCCGCAAAATCACGCAGCCAAAGCGCAAATTGGTTTGCATGTGAAAGAGTTTTGACGGGTCACTGTCACCAATCACGCGGGTCCAAAACGGCATGACCTGCATGTAGCCGCGCGCACCCACCACACTGACGGCAAATTTTCTGAAATTGCTTTCAACCTGAATCAAACCGAGGACCAGCGCCAAATCAAGCCCGGCGCGCTTGCTTTCGTACCAAACCGTTTGCAAAAATTCTTTGCGAATTTGCAGGTCTGGTTTTTTCTTGTACAAACGGTCGCTCATGGCGGCCAACCAGCGCAGATACTTCAGCCGCGCTTCGGTGTTGTCAAATTCGGGTACGGGTGGCGCTTTGTTGGTTACCGCCGACGACAGCGCGGTGCGAACCGAGTCAATCATCGGCTCTTCAAGTTGCCCACCAGCATGTGATTGCTCTGAAAATAATAGCTGCCCACACCCGATTAATGTAGACTGCAGGGCTAGTCGCCTGTTAAAAACAGTCGAATTCACAAGCCCAGCTTGCCTTTGAGAAACGCGAACGCATCCGCGGTGTTGACCGGGGTTGAGGCTTCATCGCGCCGGTGTTGGTATTCAACCTGGCCTTCTTTTAGCGTTCGGTCGCCAATCGTTACGCGGTGCGGCACGCCAATCAATTCCCAGTCGGCAAACATGGCGCCGGGGCGCTCGTTGCGGTCGTCCAGAATCACGTCAACGCCTGCGGCCATCAGTTCGGCGTACAGCTTGTCTGAGGCCAGTTTGACGTCGGGGAACCTGTCGGGGCTGATGGGGCACAGCACCACGGTAAACGGTGCAATCGCGTCCGGCCAGATGATGCCTTTGGCGTCGTGATTTTGCTCAATCGCGGCGGCGGGCAGGCGGGTAATGCCGATGCCGTAGCAGCCCATTTCCAAAAACTGCGGCTTGCCGTTGTCGCCCAAGAAGGTGGCGTTCATGGCCTTGGAGTATTTGGTGCCGAGGTAAAACACGTGGCCGACTTCAATGCCACGTTCGATGGCGAGGATGCCTTTGCCGTCGGGCGAGGCGTCGCCTGCTACGACATTACGGATGTCGGCAACTAGCTCTGGCTCTGGTAGATCGCGGCACCAGTTGACACCTGTTATGTGAAATTCAGGCTCGTTCGCGCCGCACACCCAGTCGGCCATCACTGCCACATCACGGTCGACTGCCAACTTGACGGGCTTGAGCATGTTCAGTGGTCCGAGGTAGCCCGGCCTGCAGCCAAAGTGGTCTTCAATTTCTGGCACAGTGGCAAATCTGAAGCCGGCCAAGCCTTCAATTTTGCCGACCTTTACTTCGTTCATGTCGTGATCGCCGCGCAGTAGCAGCAGCCAGACTTGTGTCTTGGTCACTTCGCCTTTTTCATTCAGCGTGTCGGTTGCCAGCACCAAAGATTTAACGGTTGATTGCAGGGGGATGCCCAGCAATTCGGCAACATCGGCGCAGGTTGACTTACCCGGTGTGGCGGTTTTGGTCATGACCTGCGATGCGGCTTTGCGCTCGCCTTGTGGCGCAAGCGCCTCAGCTTTCTCCATGTTTGCTGCATAGTCGCTCGTTGGGCAGTAGACGATCGCGTCCTCGCCCGTCGCGGCAATCACCTGAAACTCTTCGCTCAAGTCGCCGCCAATCGCGCCGCTGTTCGCAGCTACCGCGCGGTAGCCCAGGCCAAAGCGGTCAAAAATTTTGCGGTAAGCCGCGGCCATATTTTGGTAGCTGACTTTGGCCGACGCTTCATCACGGTCAAAGCTGTAGGCGTCCTTCATGATGAACTCGCGCCCACGCATCAGGCCAAAGCGGGGGCGGCGTTCGTCGCGGAACTTGGTCTGAATCTGGTAAATATTTTTTGGTAGCTGCTTATAGCTTTTGATGTCCTGGCGCATCACGTCTGTCGCTACTTCTTCGCTGGTGGGTTGCACGATAAAGTCGCGCCCATGGCGGTCTTGTATGCGCAGCAGCTCGGGGCCCATGTCGTCAAATCGTTTGGTCTCTTGCCACAGCTCAGCAGGCTGAATCACTGGCATCGTCATTTCAACCGCACCGGCCTTGTTCATTTCATCGCGCACGATGGCTTCAACCTTGCGAATCACGCGCAGCCCCATCGGCATGTAGCTGTAAATGCCAGCGCCGAGTTTTTTGATCATGCCGGCGCGGGTCATCAGTTGGTGGCTGGCAATTTCAGCGTCAGCCGGTGCTTCTTTGAGGGTGGAAATGTAAAACTGCGAGGCTTTCATGGGCTGTTTTTCTGGGCTGCGGTTAGTGCTTACTGGCGATCAATGGCGTTGGCGGCTGTCGCGAAGGTTATCGCTTGGCATTGCGTGCTTCGCTGTGCATAATGCACTTAGTTTAAAAAATTTGAGGTTTGATTATGCTCGACCGTGACGGCTTCAGGCCTAACGTCGGCATCATCTTGCTCAACCAGAAAAGTCAGGTATTTTGGGGCAAACGAATCCGCACACATTCGTGGCAGTTCCCACAAGGCGGCATTGATCGGGGCGAAAACCCCGAACAAGCCATGCTTCGGGAGCTTCATGAAGAAGTAGGCTTGTTACCGCAGCACGTCAATGTGTTGGCCCGAACCCGCGACTGGTTGCGCTATGAGGTGCCGGACCGGTTCATTCGCCGCGATGCGCGTGGACATTACAAGGGCCAGAAACAAATATGGTTTCTGCTCCAGCTGGTTGGGCACGACTGGGATTTGAACCTGCGCGCCACTGACCACCCAGAATTCGATGCCTGGCGCTGGAACGATTATTGGGTGCCGCTAGACGTGGTGGTTGAGTTCAAGCGCGGCGTGTACGAAATGGCATTGACTGAACTGGCGCGTTTTGTGCCGCAGTTTGGCCACCACGGCGACTACCGCCATGACATGCGACCGCACTACCGAGACCAGTCGCATTTGCGTGAGGGCGGCGAGCAGGCGCACCGTGGACACTTTTTGGAGTTGCCGCCTGGCGCGTCTTTCGATCCTGACCCGCAGACCAACTTGCGTGCGCTTGAGCCACTGAACAAACCGTGACGCGAACTTTTATGCAATTTTTGCAAAATACCGCAGCTGGTTTGCGTCTTTGCCCAGCTGTGTTCACGGCCGCTATTTTGGCTATCGCTTTGAACACCACCGGGGGGGGCGCGGCTTACGCGCAGGCTTACCTCGACGCTGCCGATTGGAAAGAGATCGACTTACCGCCGCCGCCCGCTTTCGATGTGGCCAAACTCATCACCTTTGAAGTCAGCTCCAATTCTGCGCTAACTTACGGCGTAGACCCTGCTACCGTGTTGATCTCCAAAGTAGACGGGGTGGTGCGTTACGTGATAGTGGCGTTCAGCGCGACGGGTTCGAAAAACATCATGTACGAGGGGCTGCGTTGCTCAACGGGCGAGGTGAAAACCTATGCGCGCTACACGCCAGACGGGCGCTGGGCGAGCGTGACTGACCCCACGTGGCGGTCATTGTTTGACGTCAGCACGCCTCGGCATCCTTTGCGGTTTGCAAGAGCGGGCGCTTGCGATTCGGGTGCGCCAGTGGGGACGGTTCGAGAGCTGGTCGCCAAGCTAAAAAACCCGGCGCTTCGGTTTGCTGACTGAGCGTACAGCCAAGCTGTAGCGTCAAGCAGCTCGGGTCAGCACAAGGTTGGTTCGGTGAACCATTTCTGGCTCGCCGGTGTAGCCCAGCAAGCGTTCAAATTCGCTTGAGGGCTTTCGGCAAATCAGCCGTGCCTCGGCGCTTGAATAGTTAGACAAGCCGCGCGCAATCTCCAGGCCGTTGGTGGCCAAAATAGCAATCACGTCGCCGCGCGAAAATTCGCCTTGCACCGCTGTCATGCCGATGGGCAACAGGCTTTTGTCTTCCCCGCTGACCTTGGCTGCCGCGCCCGCGTCGACTAGCACCGCGCCGCGCAGTTTCAAGTGGTCTGCCATCCACTGCTTGCGAGCCTGATTTTTTTGCGTTTGTGCGACCAGCAACGTGCCAATGGCCTCGCCGGTGGTGAGCCTAATGAGCACCGAAGGTTCACGCCCCCAGGCGATCACGGTTGACGCGCCGGACCCGGCAGCGCGTTTTGCGGCGAGAATTTTGGTGATCATGCCGCCGCTGCCAATGCTGGAGCCCGTGCCGCCCGCCATTGCTTCGAGCGCTGCATCGCCGGCGTTGGCGGTGTGCACAAACGTAGCGGTGGGGTCTTTGCGGGGGTCTGCGGTGTACAGCCCTTTTTGATCGGTCAAGATGATCAGAACGTCAGCTTCGACCAGATTGGCGACCAGCGCGCCCAAAGTGTCGTTGTCGCCAAATTTGATTTCGTCATTGACGACTGTGTCGTTTTCATTGATGACCGGCACCACGCCCAGGCTGAGCAGCGTGAGCAAGGTAGAGCGCGCATTTAGGTAGCGCTCGCGGTCGGCCAGGTCGGCGTGGGTCAGCAGTACCTGCGCACTGCCAATGCCGTTTTCCCGCAGGCTGGTCTCATACCCCTGTACCAGCCCCATTTGCCCCACAGCAGCCGCTGCCTGCAGTTCGTGTATGGCCTTTGGGCGCGTGGCCCAACCCAGGCGCTTCATCCCCTCGGCGATGGCGCCACTGCTGACCATGATGACTTCGCGCCCGCCCTTGACCAAAGCAGCCAGCTGTTCGCACCATTGGCCGATGGCCTGGCTGTCAAGGCCGCGCCCCTCGTTGGTGACCAGACTGGAGCCAACCTTCACCACAATTCGCTTGGCGTTAAGCAGTACTGAGGGGGCTAGCGGGTCTTGCATGAGGCGAAATTCAAAATGTTTAAAGCGTTTAAACCAATAAATACAGGCGCAAGAAGCTATCAAATAAATAGCTAAATGAATTATTCAGGTGGAAGCTCGATAAAGCGCGGGTCGATTTCTTCAACTGGTTGCTCGCTTTTTTGAACTTTCTTGACATGCTGGTAAATGGTTTTAATCAAGTGCTCGCAGCCCTCGCGAGTCAGCGCTGAAATCTCAAAAACCGGACCTTTGAATTTAAAGCGTTTGACGAAGTCGGCGACTTTTGCCGCACGTTCGTCACCGTCCACCATGTCAAGCTTGTTCAGCACCAGCCAACGCGGCTTTTTGTGCAAAGCCTCATCGTATTTTTTCAGCTCACCCACGATGGCTTTGGCCTGCGCAACCGGGTCTACGTTGTCGTCAAACGGTGCAAGGTCAACAATGTGCAGCAGTAGCCGGGTGCGCTGCAAGTGCCGCAAAAACAAATGCCCCAAGCCAGCGCCTTCAGACGCGCCTTCGATCAGCCCGGGCAAGTCAGCAACCACAAAGCTTTGCTCTGGCGCGACCCGCACCACGCCCAAATTGGGGTGCAGAGTGGTGAAAGGGTAGTCCGCGATGCGCGGCCTCGCGTTGGAAACTGCAGTAATGAAAGTTGACTTGCCCGCATTGGGCATGCCCAGCAGGCCAACATCGGCCAGTACTTTCAGTTCCAGTTTTAAACTTTTTCGCTCACCTGGCCAGCCAGGCGTTTTGCTGCGCGGTGCCCGGTTAGTTGAGCTTTTAAAGCGCAAGTTGCCAAAACCACCGTCGCCGCCCTTGGCAATCAGGATTTGCTCGCCGGGTTCCAGTAATTCGAAAAGCACTTCACCCGTTTCGCCGTCAGTCAATATAGTGCCAACCGGCATTTTCAAAATAATGTCGTCGCCTTTTGCGCCGAACATGTCAGAGCCCATGCCGTGGCCACCGTTTTTAGCGTCGTGTCGGCGCGAGAAGCGAAAGTCGACCAACGTGTTCAAGTTGAGATCGGCCACGGCGTACACATGGCCGCCGCGTCCGCCGTCGCCACCGTTCGGGCCGCCGAACTCTTTGTATTTCTCATGGCTGAAAGACACGCAGCCGGCACCACCATCACCCGCGGCAATATCAATAAAGGCTTCGTCTACGAATTTCATGTTGTTTCGGGGTTATCTGCTAATAGTAAGGCAACGCACTTGGCGAGCAAACAGCATCAACAAACAAAAAAGCCCCGACTTCTCGGGGCTTCGTTGCTGTTGAGAGCGATGTTTACGCCGAGGCAGCGACTTGCGTCACGTTAACAGTGTGCTTGCTCAACGCGCCTTTAATCGCGAAAGAAACTTGGCCATCAACCAACGCAAACAGCGTATGGTCTTTACCAATACCAACATTCACACCGGGGTGAAAACGAGTGCCGCGTTGGCGAACAATGATGCTGCCGGCATTGATTACTTCACCACCAAATTTTTTCACACCCAACATTTTGGGCTGTGAATCACGCCCATTTCGCGTAGAGCCGCCGCCTTTTTTCTGTGCCATTTAAGTGCTCCGAAAACGTCTGCTAAGACTTATTTTTTGACGCCACCGACCAATGCGTCGGTCAATGCTTTGAATTCGTCCATCTTGCCGTCGCGCAGCAGGGCAGCTTGTTCTGCCCAAGATGCGGGATTAGCCAAGCTGAAGCTGCCGCCAGATGCTTTGAGCATGGCGGTCATCGCGTCAGCTTTTGCATCGGCCAACTGGGCAAAGGTGCTGATGCCGTTGGCAATCAGTACTTGCGCAATCTTCGGGCCAATGCCTTCGATGATTTCGATGTCGTCTTTACCGCTTGATGACGGAATTGCCGAAACGACTGGTGCTGTTGCTTTAACTATGCCGCCTTTGCCGTCCGCGATTTCCGCGAAAAACAACTCGGTGTAGTTTTGGCGATGGCCCTGCCGTTTTTGGTAGTGCTTGCGCCTACGCATTTTAAAAATGCGAACCTTGTCGCCTCTGCCGTGAGAGATAACCGTAACAGTAACAGTGGCACCTAGCACCAAGGGCGTACCGACCGTGAGTGAACTGCCTGAACCGACAGCCAATACTTGGTCAAAAACGATCTCTTGGCCTACGTCCGCAGCAATCTGTTCTACTTTAATTTTTTCACCAGCAGCAACCTTGTATTGTTTGCCGCCGGTTTTTATGACCGCGTACATGTATGACCTCTTCAATTAATTTCAATTGAGATCCGCAGACCAATTTCTGCAGAGCCTTATATTCTAGCATGTTGATGCGTAAATAGCCACACCCGAGTCTGACGGTTTAGGTGGGCACACCGGTTTAGTGTTTGGCTTTCTATAATCCGTTAATTCTGTTACGTTCACCAACTGGGTTTCATTTGTCTGCCGATTCAACAAGTACCGCTGCGGTTTTAAACCTGATTGCCGACGACATGCTGGCGGTAGACAAGATTGTTCGGCACCGCTTGCAGTCGGAAGTGCCGTTGGTTAGCCACGTTTCTGAGTACCTCGTGGCAGCTGGCGGCAAGCGTTTGCGGCCCGCTCTGCTGCTTTTAATATGTGGCGCTCTGGGTTTCGACGGTAATCACCGCTTGACTTTGGCTGCCGTAGTTGAATTTATTCACACGGCGACTCTCTTGCACGATGACGTGGTGGACGAGTCCACACTGAGGCGCGGCCGAGCCACAGCGAACTCCGCTTTCGGCAACCCGGCCAGCGTACTGGTGGGCGACTTTTTGTATTCGCGTGCTTTTCAAATGATGGTCGAAGTCGGTGACATGCGGGTTATGCAGACCCTGTCTGAAGCGACCAACGTCATTGCTGAAGGTGAAGTTTTGCAGTTGATGAACATGCACGACGCCAGCCTGTCTGAGGAAAGCTATCTACGGGTGATTCGGTCAAAAACGGCTAAACTGTTCGAAGCCAGTGCGCGCTTGGCGGCTTTGCTGGCGAAGTCGCCACCAGCCCTCGAACAGGCTTGTGCCAAATATGGCCAAGCCTTGGGCACTGCTTTTCAGGTGATTGACGACCTGCTGGACTACGGCGGTGATGCAGAGCTGATGGGCAAGAATTTGGGGGATGACTTGCGCGAAGGCAAGGCCACCTTGCCGCTGATCATTGCCATGCAGCGCGCCAATCCGGCTGACCAGGCCGTTATTGCCGGGGCAATTCAGACCGGCAGCACGGCCGATATGCCGCAAATTATGTCGATTGTCAAAGCGACTGGCGCCTTGGGGGCGACCCATCAAGCGGCAGCTGCTGAGGCACAGCGAGCTCTTGACGCACTGAAGAATTTGCCACCCAGCAAGTACCGTGAGGCATTGGAGCAATTGGCCTCACAATTGCTTGAGCGTCAAGCTTAAAGGTCTGCCGCAAGCTTAAAAGCACGGAACGTAACTGTGCTTGGTATTTACAGCAGCCTTCCTATCGGCGATGATTCATTTTTGTTAGGAGTTATGCCGAATGGCAGTTGTTGATGCAGTAACCAGACAAGCTACCGTAGCGGCGTTGCCCGGCATTGGCAGAGCCTTGGTCATCGCCGGTAAATTGGGTCAAAAAGCCGCCGACGATATCAATACCAAGGCGAAGTTAGCGCGCACCAGCTTTATTGCAGAGCTAACAGGCTCTGGCGCGGTTTCCCCGTTTGACTTGGCACACACCATGTCAACAGCGTTTGCCGCTCCCGTGCTCGATTTGGACGCGATTGACACTCAGCGGCTGCCAAAAGGCTTGCTAGACACCAAAATTTGCCAGACCTACCGAATTGTGGTGTTGAGTAAACGCAACAATCGGCTCATGGTGGCAACGGCTGACCCTTCTGACCAAGAGGCAGCCGAAAAAATCAAATTTTCTACCCAGATGGGCGTGGACTGGGTCATTGCCGAATACGACAAGTTGTCGAAAATGGTGGAGTTGTCCACCACCAGCGCTTCAGAGGCGATGGACAACATCATTGGCGAGGATTTTGAATTCGACGAAGCTTCCGTTGACATGGCAACGGAGTCCGCTGACGCCACCGCATCGGAGGTTGAAGACGCTCCGGTCGTTAAGTTCTTGCAAAAAATGCTGCTGGATGCCTTTAGTATGCGCGCATCTGATTTGCATTTTGAGCCTTTTGAGCATACCTATCGGGTTCGATTCCGGGTTGACGGGGAGCTGCGTGAAATTGCCTCGCCGCCGGTCGCAATCAAAGACAAACTTGCGGCGCGTATCAAGGTGATTTCCAAGCTCGATATTTCTGAAAAGCGTGTGCCGCAAGACGGAAAAATGAAGCTGAAAATTGGGCCAGACCGCGTGATTGACTTTCGCGTCAGCACTTTGCCGACTATGTTCGGCGAGAAGATCGTGATCCGTATTCTTGACCCGAGTAGCGCCAAGCTGGGTATTGACGCACTCGGCTACGAGCCAGTCGAGAAGGCTCGCTTGCTCGACGCGATTTCCCGACCTTACGGCATGGTGCTGGTCACTGGGCCAACCGGCTCGGGTAAAACTGTGTCGCTCTACACGTGTTTGAACATTTTGAACAAACCTGGCGTCAACATTGCCACCGCCGAAGACCCGGCCGAGATCACCTTGCCGGGTGTGAACCAGGTCAGCATGAACGAAAAAGCCGGCATGACTTTTTCCGTCGCGCTGAAAGCTTTTTTGCGTCAAGACCCAGACATCATCATGGTCGGTGAGATTCGTGATCTTGAAACAGCTGACATTTCAATCAAGGCGGCGCAAACCGGACACCTCGTGTTGTCTACCTTGCACACCAACGACGCACCCACCACCCTGACGCGTATGCGCAACATGGGCATTGCCCCGTTTAACATTGCGTCGAGTGTGATTTTGATCACTGCGCAGCGACTGGCGCGCAGGCTATGCCCCAATTGCAAAGCACCCGCCGACATACCGCGCGAGACACTGATTGAGGCTGGGTTTGCCGAAGACGACGTGGACGGTAGCTGGACCCCTTATCGCCCGGTCGGTTGTTCGATGTGCACCAACGGGTATAAGGGCCGCGTCGGCATCTACCAAGTGATGCCTATCACCGAGGAAATTCAGCGCATTATTTTGCGTGACGGCAGCGCCCTTGAGATCGCCGCGCAAGCCGAAAGCGAAGGCGTCAGAAGCCTGCGGCAATCGGGACTTTACAAAGTTAAACTAGGCATGACATCGGTCGAAGAGGTGTTAGGCTGCACTAACGTCTAGCCCACGCACTTAAAAACGAGACATCACCATGGCAACAGCATCAATCACCCGCATTCCTGACTTTGTATATGAATGGGAAGGCAAAGACCGTGGCGGTAAAGCGGTCAAGGGTGAAATTCGGGCGGCTGGAGAAAACCAGGTTAAGGCGTCGCTGCGCCGACAAGGCGTTTTGCCAACGAAAATCAAAAAACGCCGGATGCGCTCGGGCAAATCCATCAAGCCGAGAGATATAGCGATTTTCACTCGGCAATTGGCGACCATGATGAAGGCGGGCGTTCCGCTCTTGCAGTCGTTTGACATTGTGGGGCGCGGCAACCCCAATGCCAGCGTGACCAAACTTTTGAACGACGTGCGCACTGACGTGGAAACCGGCACATCATTAAGCGCCGCTTTTCGCAAGTACCCGCTTTACTTCAACGCGCTTTATTGCAACCTGGTAGAGGCCGGCGAGGCCGCAGGTATTTTGGAAGCCTTGCTTGATCGCCTGGCGGTCTACATGGAAAAGACCGAAGCGATCAAGTCAAAAATCAAGTCAGCGTTGATGTACCCGGCTTCGGTTGTGGTGGTGGCCTTCGTGGTGGTTGCGGTCATCATGATTTTTGTGATTCCGGCATTTAAGGAAGTGTTTTCATCCTTTGGCGCAGACTTGCCAGCGCCGACGCTTTTCGTCATGGCCATCAGCGAAGTTTTTGTGAAATATTGGTGGCTGATTTTTGGCGTGATTGGCGGGGGAATTTACTTCTTTTTGCAAGCCTGGAAGCGCAGCGAAAAAATGCAAAAGGTCATGGATCGTATTTTGCTAAAGGTACCTGTGTTTGGCGCGCTGATTGAAAAATCATGTATCGCCCGCTGGACGCGAACGCTGTCTACCATGTTTGCAGCTGGTGTGCCATTGGTAGAGGCGCTTGACTCGGTAGGCGGCGCGTCGGGTAACTCGCTTTATGCGGACGCCACCACAAAAATTCAGCAAGAAGTATCAACCGGCACCAGCCTGACGGCCGCCATGACCAACGCGAATTTGTTTCCGTCGATGGTGCTGCAGATGACCGCTATTGGTGAAGAGTCTGGCTCAGTCGACCACATGCTGGGCAAAGCTGCTGACTTTTACGAAGCGGAAGTCGATGAGATGGTGGCCGGCCTGTCTAGCCTGATGGAGCCGATCATCATCGTGTTTTTGGGCACCCTTATCGGCGGTATTGTGGTGTCGATGTACTTGCCTATTTTCAAATTGGGTCAAGTCGTTTAATGCTCAGTGAGTTGCCGCGCGAGGCACTTGCTGGGCTCGCTGGAATTTTTGGGCTGCTGATTGGCAGCTTTTTAAATGTGGTGATCTACCGGCTGCCCAAAATGATGGAACAGCAATGGGCCAGCGAATGCGCCGAGCTGTCCGGCCAAGCAGTGCCAGCGGCTGAGAACATCAGCTTGATGGTGCCGCGCTCACGCTGCTCGCAATGCGGCCACCCAATTGCCTGGTATGAAAACATTCCGCTAGTCAGCTACGTATTTTTGCGTGGTAGGTGCGCGGCTTGTAAAGCACCCTTTGGCGTGCGTTATCCGCTGGTTGAATTGACCTGCGGTGCACTGTTTGCGTGGTGCGCCTGGCGCTGGGGGGATTCAGCGGCGACTTTGATTTGGTGCGGATTTTCAGCAGCTTTGCTGGCGCTGGCAATGATCGACTGGGACACCACCTTGTTGCCTGACGATATCACGCTGCCGCTGCTGTGGGCTGGCTTGATCGCCGCAGCGGCTGGGCTTAATCCTGTAGTCCGACTGCCAGACGCGCTGTGGGGCGCAGTTGCAGGCTATTTGTCGCTGTGGCTGGTGTACTGGGCTTTCAAGCTGATCACAGGCAAGGAAGGCATGGGCTACGGCGACTTCAAACTGTTTGCCGCTTTGGGCGCCTGGTTTGGCTGGGCCGCATTGGTGCCAATTATTTTGATGGCCTCTGTTATTGGCGCGGTGGTGGGTATCGCCATGAAGTTTTCAAGCGGTCTGCGTGAAGGGGGCTACATTCCTTTTGGCCCCTTTTTGGCTGGCGCGGGGTTCACGGCTATGTTGTTTGGCCCGCAGGCGATTATGCGAGTGATCGGACTGTAGGCGTACGACGTGTTGCGAGCCGGAATCACAGGCGGAATAGGCAGCGGCAAAAGCACCGTGTCAGGCATGCTGGTAAATGCGGGCGCTTACTTGATTGACGCTGATGCCATTTCCCGCCGCCTGACCGATGTCGGCGGCGCGGCCATTTCGCCAGTTGTTCAGCAGTTTGGCCAAGCGATGCTGACCCCGGCAGGCGCTCTTGATCGCGACGCGATGCGCGACTTGATTTTTAGCAGTCTGGCCGCCAAAAGCCAGCTAGAAAACATCATTCACCCGCTGGTTAACCAAGCCTGTGCCGCGCAGGCAAGCCAGGCAGCAGATGACGGCAAACCCTGCGTGCTATTTGATGTGCCATTGCTGGTTGAATCTGGCCGCTGGCACCAGCAGCTTGACCTTGTGCTGGTGGTCGACTGTCTGGAAGCCACGCAAATTTCAAGAGTTATGCAGCGAAGTAGCTGGACGGCTGACGCGGTGCAGAAAGTCATCGCAGCGCAAGCCAGTAGGGCGCAGCGCTTGGCTGCTGCCGATATTGTGATCTACAACGATGGTCTTTCACTGCTTGAGCTGCAGGCCGTGGTGCAGCAGTTGCTGCCGCGCCTCGAGCTATGATGCAAACATTATTCTTACCAACCAATTGACTAACCCTTTGTTGAGTTCGCCCGCACCGTGATTTTGTACGAGTACCCCTTCAACGAACGCATCCGCACCTATCTGCGCCTAGAGCATTTGTTTCGCCGGCTAGGTGAGCTGGCCGCCCGCCAACATCCGCTGGATCACCACTACGCCATCACTACGATTTTTGAAGTGATGGACGTTGCGGCTCGTGCCGATCTGAAAACCGATGTTCTCAAAGACCTTGAAAAACAAAAGCATGTACTCAACGGCTACCGGGGTAACCCAGCTATCGCCGAAAGCGTGCTAAACGACGTCACCAGTCAGCTAGAAACCTGCTTTGCTGCGCTGAATAATCTGCCGGGCAAGGCCGGTTCTTCGCTAACCGAAAACGAATGGCTAATGAGCATTCGAAGCCGCGTGGGTATTCCGGGCGGCACCTGCGAGTTCGATCTGCCGGCTTACTACGCGTGGCAGCACCACGACGGCGCTGCTCGTCAGCACGATTTGCAGCGCTGGATTGCTACCTTAGTGCCGTTGGCTGATTCGATCCGCTTGTTGCTGCAGCTGCTGCGTGATTCAGGGGCTGCGCAAATGGTGACTGCACCCGCCGGGCAGTTTCAGCAAAACTTGCCCCAAGGCCGGACTTTTCATTTACTGCGCCTGCGAATTGACCCCGCACTGGGTTTGATTCCTGAAATCAGCGGCAACCGGCTGATGGTGTCGGTTCGCCTGATGCGGCAGGAAAGTGACGATCGTTTGCATGCATCTACGGAAGATGCTGCCTTCGAACTCACGCTGTGCTCATAAGGGACGCCGCCTTGTCTTCCTCAAGCAAGACAGCGAAAATAGTGGTTTGCCCCGTGTGCAAGGGCGACAGCATTTTTGAATTGAGCAACGCGTTCAGGCCGTTTTGCAGTGAGCGCTGCAAAAACATTGATTTTGGCGCTTGGGCGAACGAAGATTTCCGAATGCCAGCTGATACCCCGCCAGACGACGCCGCTTACGGTGACCCCAAGCTACAGTAAAAGGAGAGCTCGAGTATGAACAACACAATAGTGAAATTTTTCAGCTGCGTCGTGGCAAGTGCCTTTTTATTTGCCAGCGCGCTGCCCGTGCAGGCGTCAGAAGTACTCAACCCGCCGATAAAAGCGGCGACCAAGAAAAAATCCAAAAAAGCAGGCAGCGGCTCCAAAGCCAAATTCGATTCTGGCTCAGCCGAGACCAAAAAAGAGCGCACCGCCCGGTTGACTCGCGAATGCAAAGGCCAAGTTAATGCAGGCGCTTGCTCAGGGTACACGCGCTAAGTTGCGTGTTTAGCGGCGCTCAAGCGCCTAGGCCTCAGGCAGCTGGTGCGCCCAGCAATTGTTGCAACTCACCGTTCTCGTACATCTCCATCATGATGTCTGAGCCGCCAACAAACTCGCCCTTGACATACAGCTGCGGAATGGTTGGCCACTGGCTATAGGCTTTAATGCCTTCGCGAATTTCGCCGTCTTCCAGCACATTGAACGTGACTGGTTTGGTCACGCCGCAGGCTTTAAGCACAGCAATCGCTTTGCCAGAAAAGCCGCACTGCGGGAAATTGGCATTGCCCTTCATAAACAGCACCACGTCGCTGGATTTAACGAGTTGGTCGATTCGGTTATGTGTGTCGCTCATGGGAACCTCTTTAAGTAATGCGTCTGCAAGTGACGCGAATGCATTGATTATCCGGTGCTTTTTGAGTTCCGCTGGCTTTGTGTCGGTCAATCAACCGTCAAACCCAAACGCCGCCCGAACAACGCGCAATTCCGGCCAGGTCACGCCGGCTCTGCACATTGGTAAAGCCGCGCTCGCGCAGCAGCGCGCAAACCGCTGGCGCTTGGTCGTAGCCGTGCTCTAGCAGCAGCCAGCCGCCGGCTGCGAGGTGGTTGGGGGCTTGGTCAATGATGCGGCGGATATCGTTCAGCCCATCAGGGCCCGCCGTTAACGCGCTGAGCGGCTCGTGGTGCAGGGCAGCTAGATGAGGGTCGTTACTCGCCACATAGGGTGGATTGCTGACAATGACTTTAAACCTGCCCGTGACGCTGTCAAACCAGTGGCTGTGGGCAAACTGCACATCACACCCCAGCTGGGTGGCGTTGCTTTGCGCCACCGCCAATGCGTCGGTGCTGGCGTCAGTTGCAAGCATGCTGGTGCGCTCGTGGTGGGCAATGGCAATGGCTACCGCGCCGCTGCCGGTGCCGAGGTCCAGCACAGCAGGGCAGTCTTGGTTGGTGGTTTGCAGCACATCCAGGCCCCACTGCACCAGCGTTTCAGTGTCAGGCCGCGGCACCAGCACCCGCGCATCAACGGCAAAGCGCAGCCCAAAAAATTCTTTGTAGCCAACGATATAGGCCAGCGGCTCGCCCGCCGCCCGGCGCAGGCAATAGCCGCGAAAGGTGTCGGCAGTCAAAGCGGGCAACACATCGCCATCATGCGCCAGCAGCCAGGCGCGGTCAGT
>JANMWH010000186.1:0-3400 GCA_031393945.1 Polaromonas sp.
ATCGCTTTGCTGCCACATGGCAGGTTCGTACACCCACAGCGGTAAAACACGCCCGCCGGTTTGCGTTGCCCATTCAGCCGCATTGCTCAGAGCCGCATGGTCGTGCCAGCGCAGATCTTTTTTAAACCAGACGATGAAAAGCGGGGAATCCATGCTCCGAATTTTAGTGGCGGGTGGGCAACCTTGCCAGGCCTAGGAGTAAGTTATCCAGTCGGCGAACTCGGGGGTGTTGAGGTGCGGCAAAGTGTTGTAAGTCACCAGCATGTGGCGCTTGGGGTTAAAGGCGAATTCAGTGACCGACGAATTGCGAATCCGCAGGTTGAGCTCAATCGTTGCCTCGGCCGGGCAGCCCAGTACGTGGCCGACCGCCGTGGCAATGGGCCCGCCACTCGACACCAGCAGCACATTGCCGATGCAGTTGGCGCGAACGTGGTCAAGCGCGCTGGTCACGCCGCGTAAAAACTCAGGGTAAGTCGGCATGCCTTGCGGACTGGTAGTGCCATCCATCCACTTTTGCAAGCCGTCTTTTAGCAGCCTGAAATGGTGGCGGTACATCTCGGGCGTGGTGGGCTTTTCAAGTTGGCCTGCATGTACCGTGGCAATCACCGCGTGGCTGTCGTACTCGTTTAGCCCCGGCCAAAGAGTACAAGCCCCCACGCTTGTCACTGCGTGTACTTCGCTGCCCCCCGAGGGGGCTGAACTTGCTAGGGGCGGCCCGTCGCTGCGTTCGGCCGCGCTCACCTGCGGCGTTTTAGCATTCATGCCTTCACAAATGCCCTCGTAAGTGCTGATTTGCCGCTGCAAAGTACCCGTCAGCGCCGTATCAAACGTGATGCCAGCCATTTTGAAATGCTCGCCCAGCCGCTTGGCCTGCTGGTGGCCCAGCGGGCTGAGCACGTCGTAGTTGTCCGCACCAAAAGAGGCTTGGCCGTGGCGCACGAGGTAGAGATTTCCCATGGACTGATTGTGGCGTGGGCTATGGCTAAAGTGTGTCGCTTGCGTGGCAAACGGCTGATTTTAGGAGCTTTTTAATGCCACAGCCTAATGAATATGGGCGCGAGCAGCTCCTTAATAAATAGCAAATTTAATTATCTTCCTGCCTGCCTGCCTGCGCCTTCTGCCACGCTATGCGTGTCGGCTTCAATGTCTTGGAGCATCAGCATTCATAGCCCTTTGGATTCAAGCGTGATCAGGCCGCGCGGTGTGTTGAGAGTGGCGACCAAGTTGGCTGGGCCTTGTGCTACTTTGACGCCTTGCAAGTTGATGGCGGTGTAGGCGGCGCGGAGTTCATCGGTATTTGGCTGGATTGCGGTTAACGATTGCAGCGTAACGCCAGAAGCAGCCATGTTTTGTGTGGGGTGAACGTTGCCCCATTCAATCAGCGTGGGCAGCGTGCCGTGCATCAAGCGTTGGCCATCGGCGCGGACGGTGATCTTCCATTGCAGCAAGCCGTTGGGTGTCATGCGCGAGGCGGCCAGCAACTCGCCTCGGTCAATGCCGAGCTTTGACAGCGCTTGTACGGCAGGCGCAGCGTGCGGGATGCTGGCAACAAAGTGAATCAGTTGCGGGCCGTTTTGCTTCAAACTGAGCTGTAAAGCATTATTTTCAAGGTCAAACCAGCGTTTTGACGAATAAATACGGGCGTGAGCAGTTTCTTTATTAATAGCAATAATTTCAAAGTAGGCCTTTGGGTATTGCGCGGTGGCAATTGTAAAAAGCCGGTTGTGGGTGCCCATCAGCGGGTGCTCACCGCCCGCCCCTGGTGTGATGCCCAGCGTGCGCTCGCACCAGGCCACGCCGTCTTCGAGTGAGTGGGCAGCAATTACCAAGTGGTCAATTTGGCTGGTTACATTCATTGACGATTCCTCTGGGTGTGTTGACATTCGGCTTAAGTATCATGGCGAACCTTTTGTTTTTACTACCTACAAAAAACTACATATGACACTTCTGAAACCTGCATTTACTGCTCTTGCATTGGCTCTCCTGGCTGCACTAGGAGGCTGTGGAAAGCAAGAGGCCGGAACCGAACTGGGCAAGGGCGGCTCAGTGGTAACCGGGTCCGCAGGGCCGGCAGGCGCAAAAAATGCCGCTAAAGAGTTGATGACCTGCGACGCCCCGGTTGCCGTGGTGTCGCTGGTCGAAAACCGAGGCGGATACATCGGTATCGGGCGCGGAGGCCTGCCTGAATCTCCGCTGCCCTTGGTGCGCGTGCTGATGCAGCAAAGCGGCTGCTTTCGCATCGTCGACCGCAATTCTGGCCTGGAGCAAACCATTAATGAGCAAGAGCTCAAAGACAAAGGCGTTTTGCGCTCAGACGAAAAAGGCAATGTCAAAAAGGGGCGCGGCATTGTGGCGCAGTACACCGTTGTGCCCAGCCTGACGTTTTCAGAGTAAGACGCTGGGCGCAACATCGGCGGCGTGCTGTCGGCAGTAGGCCTGGACAAGGTGGCGGGGCTTGCCGCGCAGGTCAAGTTCAAAGAGGCGCAAGTGGTGTTGCTGCTCACTGATAACGAAATCACTGAGCAGTTGTCGTCGTCAACCGGCTCTGCCCGCACAACCGATTTGGGCGTCGGCGGTTTAGCCATCGGCCGGGCTGGCGGTGGAGCAGGTGGCGTTGGTGGATTGGGCTGGAGCAACACAAATGAGGGAAAAGTGATTGCCGCAGCTTTTTTGGACGCGCACAACAATTTGGTCACGCAGGCACGCACGCTGGCTGAAAAGACTTTGCCCGAAGCAGTTGCTGTTAAAAAAGCTAACAAGTAAGTGCTGCATGGGTGGCTTGCTCTTAGAGCGTTACAGTGCCATCGATGCAAGTCACCGATTGGCCGCCCACCCAAACTTGGCGCTTAGCGTCACGTTGCAAATCGACCTGCCCAGCGCGACCCATGCACACGCCTTGCGAAGCGGTGTAGCGCTCGGGCATCAACTCATCAGCCATTAACCACTGCGCCAAGCTGGCGTTAAGGCTGCCGGTTACCGGGTCTTCATTGATGCCTATGCAAGCTGCAAACGCGCGGACTTCTAAATCTGGGGCCGCGCTTGATTCGCTTTGCGTGAAGGCTTTGGCTTCGCGGTTGGCTCTTGCAATCAAGGGTGATGCGGGCGTTGCATAAATACCAGCTACACCTACTTTAATGTTGAGTCGCACCAACTCGTTGTGGTTGGGTGCCAGTTGCAAAACAGTCTCAGGCGAGTCGAGCAGCAAGCCCAGCCACACCGGCCCGTTGTCCAGCAGTTGTGCAGCGGTGATCTGCGCGGCCTTGATGCCCAGCGCCACCGCGACTTGCGCCAGCAGGGCGGGGGGCGGTGCAGATCGATTCAACGCCGGCGCTGCAAACGCCAGTCGCTTGCTACCGGCGTCGCGGCGAATGTTGATCAAGCCTTTGGCGCACTCCTGCAC
>JANMWH010000221.1:0-1948 GCA_031393945.1 Polaromonas sp.
CCGTAACCAGCAGCTGATGGAATGCTGACGGCGCCGAGCGCTAAGCCCACGCCGATCAGCAACACTCCACTGCCAACAAATGTTTGCAGCGTTGTTGCGTTTATTCGTGTCATCTTCCTGCTCGCTTTAATTGCGTGAACAAAGGCGCGTCTGAAAATTCATTTTTTCGGGATGAAGTGCAAGGCGCTTGGCGCACAGCAACCGCAATGTACTTCAGTACATGAGGATTGCGAGCACCACCGAATGCCACGCGTTCGCTGACGCTCAGTGCAGCAATTCGCCCGAAAAAAGAATCTACAGATGCGCCTAAACCATGCCCGACTTGACCATGGTGGCCCGCAAGCTGGCAAAGTCATCGTCTACAAATTTGTCGAACGCCGGGCCGGTCAACACGGCGGCAGTCCAGTTGTTTTTCTCAGACGCTTCCAGCCACGATTTGGACTTGGACGCCTTCACCACCATGTCGGTCAAGGCTTTGCGTTGCTCGGCAGTAATGCCTGGCCCGCCGTACACACCGCGCCAATTGCCCAGCACCACATTAATGCCCTGCTCTTTTAGCGTTGGGATAGCGACACCTTTAAGCCGCGCGTCTGAAGTCACCGCGATTGGCTTCATTTTTCCGCTGGTAATGTACTCGGCGAACTCGCTGTAGCCGCTGCCGCCCAGCGTGACGTTGCCGCCCAAAATGGCCGCCGTTGCCTCGCCGCCGCCCCGAAAAGCGACGTAGTTGATTTTTGAAGGGTCCACACCGACTTCACGGGCAATCATGGCCGCCGCAATGTGCTCGGTTGAGCCGCGCGAACCGCCACCCCATTTGACACTGCCCGGGTCTTTTTTAAGCTGGGCAATTACTTCGGCCATTGACTTGTAGGGCGAGTTGGCGGGCAGCACGAACACGTTGTATTCACTGGTTAAGCGGGCAATCGGCGTGGCCTGGCTCAAGTTAACCGGCGGCTTGCCGGTAATGATGCCGCCCAGCATGACCGCGCCCATCACCATCAGCGAATTGCCGTCGCCCTTGGCGCTGTTCACAAACTGCGCTAAACCCAAGGCGCCAGCTGCGCCGCCCTTGTTTTCAAACGTCACGGTGTCGGCCACGCCGGAGTCTTGCAGGGCTTTGCCCAGCGCGCGGCCGGTGGTGTCCCAACCGCCACCCGGGTTCGCCGGAATCATCATCTTCAGATTAGCTGCGGCAAAAGAAGACAGCGGCAACGCGCCGCCAGCTGCCAAAGCAGCTATGGTTTTTAAAAAAGTTTGGCGACGCATGGTGAGCTCCTTGAACAAATTACAAAACAAACGAAATTGTTACCGCGCAATGATGCACCCATTGCCTGTCATTTGGCTGTCTAAGTGACTAGGGAAAGTGCTAGGCTAACCGCCTTGGTTCACTTCTTTTGCACAGGCTTTTGATTTTGCTGATGCGCCCTTTTTTCTCACTTTTCAAGTCATGAAGCTTTTGCTGGTTGAAGACGATGCCGCCATGCGTGCCACGCTTGAGCGAACGCTGAGCCGCCGCCATTTTCAAATTGAAGCTTGTGGTGATGGCCTCGAGGCACTGGCCACGTGGCGCGCCATGAGCTTTGACGTGGTCTTGCTCGACCTGACTCTGCCCGGGCTTGACGGCTTGCAGGTGCTGGCCCAAGCCAGGCAAAGCGGCTTGACCACCCCGGTGTTGATTGCCACCGCGCGCGGTACGGTGGGCGACCGCATCATGGGCTTGAACCTTGGCGCAGATGACTATTTGCCCAAACCTTTCGACCTGGACGAGCTGGAAGCACGCTTGCGTGCGCTGGTGCGCAGGCGCCAAACTGACGTTGACGACAGCGCCCACTTCGGCGACACAACCATCGGCGCACTGCGCTACGAAAAAAGCAGCAGCGCCATTTATAAAGACCGGCAACCGCTTGAGCTCACCCCGCGCGAGCACGCCCTGCTGCAAGCGCTGATG
>JANMWH010000245.1:0-3897 GCA_031393945.1 Polaromonas sp.
ACCGACAGCGTTTGGCTTTGCGGTGGGCAGCTTGCTGTTGGGTCTGCCATTTACTGCCATTACATTTTTTGCCATGCAAGAGGTGCGCCGACTAAAACCGCACAGCGCGGCAAGCTACACCGGCCTGCTGACCGCCGTTTATGGGCTTGGTCAAGTGGCCGGACCACCGCTGGCGGCGTGGTTGCTAAGCCGCAGCGCCACAGTGGCTCAAGGCTTTAATGTGGCGCTTGAAATAGCGTCGGCGTCGCTGTTGCTGGGGGCGCTGATGTTTGTGCTGCTAGCGCGGGTGTATCCGAAAGACGGCGCCGCGCGATGAATAACAGGCCGGCCTTTGCGGGCGTTGATCATGTGGTGGTGCGCGTGAAAGACGCTGCGCAAATGATGGATTTGTTCGCTAACGTTTTGGGGTTACCCGTTTCCTGGCCGCTGCAGACAACCGATTTTGCAAGCTACGGTTGGGTGACACTTGGCAACGTCAATCTTGAATTTTGGGCTGCAGCCAACAACAGTGATTTGCCTGGCGATGATGTATTGCCCCTGTTTCACGGGTTGGCGCTGGAGCCCAACAACTTGGCTACTGACATTGCGACCCTGCGCGGCCGCGGCATCAGCTGCAAAACGCCAAGGCCCTACGTTACTCAGACCGAAGACGGGCGGGACATGACTAACTTTACCAACGCAGTAGTTTTGGATGTGTCCAATCCGCTCCAGTGCATATTTTTTTGTGAATGGGGAAGCGAAGGCACGATTTTTCCGTGGTCAGAAAAGCTCAGCACCACGCAGCGAAAGCTGAAAGAGCAACGCCAGCTGTCTGCTTGCACGCCAGGCAAATTAGGCGTTACTGGGCTGGTTGAGGTGCAGCTAAGCGCAACTCGCTTGAACGAAACTCAAGCGCTATGGATGGCGATCACAGGCCAAGATTCTGCGCCAATCAAACTAGCCGATGTGATGGAGCTGAGTCTTCAGGCCGGTGACGCGGACAGGATTGAAACGATTGTTATCGGCGTTCACTCGCTTGATAATGCCCGGCGATTTTTGACTGATGCCGGTTTACTCGGTGAATCCAGCGAAAGCGAAATTTCGCTTTTACCCAGTGCTTGTGGCGGTTTGAGATTTCGTTTCGGGCAAACCTGACTTTGGTTTGAGCAAGGGGTTAGAAGCGGGAGCTCAGTATTTTTAGCGCGCTTCGGTATTTGTTGTGATCAGCGGAGCCTGCACTGTTATCAATTCGTTGATTGCGATGAAAAAAATGTTGTGACCTTCGGTAACGCAAACAAGAACGATTCGCATTAACTGTTAGACTTTCACTTTTCAATCAAGAAAAGTAAAAGGACAAACAGCATGCAGCGAAGAACAATTGTTTTAGGAGCTAGCGCGGTTATTGCAACGGCAGCCTGTGGCGGCGGGTCGAACGCGCCAACAGCAACGCCAACTTCGCCAACTTTGCCAACGGCGCCACTGCCAACTGAAGCGCAAAACAAATTTTCAGTCGCCAATCTGGCCGCGTCTAACGCGAGTTACAAAGCCGCAATTACCTTGCCGGAAATGATTGGCGCGTGGGGCGTGGCCATACGCCCAGCTGGCGCGGGCGGGCACTTTTGGGTGGGTGCGGCCAATTCATCATGGGAATTCGTCGGTGACGTTAAGAACAACGCTGACCCCGCACTGCGCGTGCTGGGCCAAGACAATTTAAAGCGCGTCACCGTGCCGGGAACAGATTCGCTGAACCCACCCGGCGCGGTGACTGGTGTGGTCTACAACGGCGGCAGTATTAATTCAGCCAACTTCGCGCCCACTGGCCAGGTAATGCCCGTTACCACCGGCAGCACCACCACAACTGCGATCAGCGGCTCCGCCCGGTTTATGTTTGTGACTGATTCTGGCTACATAGGCGCGTGGGGCGAGCGCCGCACAGACAACGGCAGCATTTTGCGCAACGACGGCGCTGCAGCGCAGGTCTACCCGCCAGCAGACGCCGCGCCAACGGGCGCGTACTTCGGCGTGGCCATGAAGACTGATACCTGGGACAAGATGTGGGTGGCCGACTTCGGTGCAAACCCGAAAATTTTGCAATTCAACGGCGCTTGGGAAATCGAGCCCACCCAAGGCTTCGCCAATCCATTTGCTACGGGCGCCACTGTTGGCACCGGCCCCGCAAAGCGCCCCAAGCCGGGCGACCCGGTGCCGTTCAACATCACCACGCTCGGCGCACGCGTGTTTGTGTCTTACGCCATTTCTTTGCCCGACAAGCTGGATGCCAGCCAATTTTTTGCAGGCGAAGAAGACTCACTCGATGCTGCAGCCGAATTAGCCAGCGGCAATAAACCCAACAAAGGCAAGCTGGTTGAATACACGCTGGCGGGGCAGCTGGTTCGCATCTACCAAGACAGCATGCGCCTGAACGCGCCTTGGGGCGTTGAAATTGCACCTAAAGACTTTGGCGCGTTTGCAGGTGCGGTGCTGGTGGCCAACTTTGGCGGCGCAGGCCACGTGTCGGCTTTCAACGGTTCAACTGGTGAATTTTTAGGCTTTTTGAACAAAGCCGACGGTAAACCAGTGTCCATTGAAGGCCTGTGGAGCTTGCAGTTCGGCAACGGTGTCAGTTTGGGCGATAGCGACGCGTTGTACTTTGGCGCCGGGCCCGAAGGGGACAACCCGTCGGGCGTGTTTGGCTCCATTCGGTACACGCCGACTTGACGCGGCGTGCGCTTGGGCCCAGGATAAAGAGCTGGGCGTGCCTACCCGAACACTCAAGCCGCAGGTGTGCCCACCTGCAGTACCAGCTTGCCAAAATTCTCGCCGTTGAACAGCTTCAGCAGCGTTGCCGGGAAGTTCTCGATGCCTTGCACCACGTCTTCTTTGCTTTTCATTTTTCCGGCTTTCAGGTAGCCCGCCATCTCAGCCACGCCCAAGTGGTAACGGTCGGCGTAGTCAAACACCACAATGCCTTCCATGCGGGCGCGGTTGACTAGCAGTGACAAGTAGTTGGCTGGGCCTTTAACCGGTGTGGTGTTGTTGTACTGGCTGATGGCGCCGCAAATAATAATGCGGGCTTTGCGATTGATTTTGGCCAACACCATGTCCAGTATGTCCCCGCCCACGTTGTCAAAATAAATGTCCACGCCGTCGGGGCAGTGCTCTTTCAGGCCTTTGCGCACGTCGCCGTTCTTGTAGTCAATGCAAGCATCAAAACCGAGTTCTTTGACCACCCAGTCGCATTTGGCCGGGCCGCCTGCAATGCCCACCACGCGGCAACCTTTTAGCTTGGCAATTTGGCCAACCGTTTGGCCCACAGCGCCTGCTGCGCCCGACACCACAACCGTCTCGCCCGCCTTGGGCATGCCGACTTCCATCAGGCCGAAAAAGCCGGTCATGCCGGGCATGCCTAGCACGTTGGTCCAGGTGGTCAAGCCCAGGCTTGCGTCGATTTTAAAAATGCCGCTGCGCTTGATGTTTTCCTCAGCAATCAGGCAGTACTCTTGCACGTCTAAGCCCGCGTTCACGTAGTCGCCCACGGCAAAGGCCGGGTTGTGCGACGCCACCACCTGGCCGACGCCGCCTGCGCGCATCACGGCGCCAATTTCGACTGGGGCGATGTAGCTTTTGCCTTCGTTCATCCAGCCGCGCATGGCCGGGTCTAGCGACAAATACAGCGACTTGACCAGCACACCGCCCGGGCCGGGCTGCACCACGGGCTCTTCAGTAAAGCTCCAGTTGGCAAGCGTGGGCAGGCCAGACGGGCGACTGGCCAAGCGCACTTGGTGGTTGATTAATGTGGTGGCGGTGGTCATGCGGTGTCTCCGGTCGATGTGTTAAGGCCTAGATGGTAACGGCGCACCTCGCACGCCCGAGTCGCCCACGCGATTGCGGCGCGGCATGGCGGCATGGCGGCCAATT
>JANMWH010000259.1:0-3188 GCA_031393945.1 Polaromonas sp.
AGAGTCGACCCGTGGCAACCTCAAGCTGACCGCGCCGCTAGCGGCAGTCACGGCGGCTGTGGTGGGCGTCATCGCTAACCTTGCGGTATTTTTTATAGCGGCGGTGACTTTTCCAAAAGGCCCGCCCAATGTGTTTGGCTATCAGCCAGACTGGATAGCGTTAAGCATATTGGCGGCGTCATTGTTCGCGCTGTGGCAGCTGAAGTGGGGTGTGATCAGAGTGATTGCGGCAGCTGCTGCAACCGGGCTGGCGCTGCGTTTAGCTGGCTTGGCATGAGTCAATTAGCCGATTAGCTCAATAAATTCGGGCGCGAGCAGCTATTAGTTCAATAGCAATTTAAGAACTTGTCGCGGTCTACAACTCAATCACAGCGGCCAGTGGCGCGTGGTCAGACAAGTGCGACCAGGGTTTTCGCGGCAACACAGACGGCTTGTGCCCAATGGCGTTTCGCACGTAAATACGGTCTAGCCGCAGCAGCGGCCTGCGCGCCGGAAAGGTGCGCGCAGGGTGGCCGTTGGCTGTCACAAACACTTCATGCAGGCCCGCGCCGTCGGCCAGCTGGGTTAGCGCGCGGTGCCGCCAATCATTAAAGTCACCGGCCACTACCAGCGGTGCATGGGGCGGAACTTCTTTTTTAATTAACGCGCAGAGCTTGTCCATTTGCAGCGTGCGGTGGTCTTCCCGCAGGCTGAGGTGAACGCACACCGCGTGCAGGTTCACGCTGTGCCCGGGGATTTGCAGCTCGCAGTGCAGAAGGCCGCGCCGCTCGGGCCCGCTGATGGACACGTCGTGGTTTTGAAACCGCACAATCGGGAACTTAGACATCACCGCGTTGCCGTGGTCGCCCTTGTCATACACGGCGTTTTGACCGTACGCAAATTCAGGCCAAATGCTGTCGGCTAAAAATTCGTAGTGCGGCGTGTCGGGGTAGTTGTCAAACTTGTCGCCATGCTGGGTGTGGCTGCCCGTCACTTCTTGCAAAAACACCACGTCTGCGCCAATTTTGCGCACGGCTTCGCGCAACTCGGGCAAAATAAATTTGCGATTAAAAAAAGTGAAGCCTTTGTGGATATTGACCGTGAGCACCTTGATAGAGAAGGTTTTGGCAGCCGTGGCCAACGCCTCTTTTGCCTCGGCACGCACGTCAGCGTCGGCCAATGGGGCTGGTAAAGCAGGCTTGGCTTTTTTGGTTTTGGCTCTGGTGTCGAGCGATTCGGGTGGGGTCATGAAGAGCGATGGAATAACAATCAACCATTGTTACGCCGATGCCGCCAAGTTGCTTGTAAGACGGCAGGCTAATTTATGCAGCGCGCCCCACCGTTTTGTGTAACCAACCCAGCCCAGCCGACGTTCCACCAGGCTGGCCGCCCTGTTTAGGCCGGTATTCGCAGCCGACCCAGCCTTGCCAGTTGCATTGAGCGCTGACTTCGTCGATCACTTCAAACAAATACGCGTAGTTCAACTCGCCCCTATCCGGCTCATGCCGCTCGGGCACACCCGCGATTTGAAAGTGCCCCACGTTGCCGGTGGGCAAGTATTTGCGGATCTTCATGGCCACATCGCCTTCAACAATCTGGCAGTGGTACAGGTCCATTTGCACTTTGAGGTTGGGCGCATCAACCAAGCCAATGATTTCATGCGCGTGGTCTTGCCGGTTCAAGAAAAAGCGCGGAATGTCGCGCGTGTTGATCGGCTCCATCAGCACGTCCAGGCCCGCTTTTGCCGCTTCGTTTGCGGCCCAGCGCAAATTGTTGATGTAGGTGCGTTGCACGTCTTCACGCGATAGACCGTCGGGGATCAAACCCGCCATAAGGTGAATGCGCGGGCAATTAAGTGCTTCGGCATAGCTCAGCGCCAGCGCAACGCCTGCTTTGAATTCTGCTTCACGCCCCGGCAGGCAGGCCGTGCCCTTGCTGCCGTCTACGTCCCACGCTTTGGCGATGCTGGCGGCGTCCGTACCGCCCGGGGGCGCGTTGAACAGCACTTGCTGCAAGTTGTTGGCTTTGAGGCGCGCGGCCAGCTCTGTTGCTGGATGCGCGTAGGGGAACAGGTACTCAACGGCTTTGAAGCCGTCTTGCGCAGCAACTTCAAAGCGATCCAAGAACGGTAGTTCCGTGTACATCATTGATAAGTTAGCAGCAAATTTAGGCATGTGTTTTGAGTAAGGGTTACCAGACAGCGCCAAACGTTTGGCGCAGGTCTTCAATCTGTGCTTCTGTCAGTGGCGCGGTGTTGGGTTGCACGCACGCGAGTTTGGCGGTTTCTTCAAGTTCTTCAAGTACAGCCATCGCGTCAAACGGACTGGCCGCCCACACGTTGGGCCCTAAGCGCGGCAGCATAACGGCGCGAATCCGTGTGCCGCGTTCGCCGTACTGGGCGATGGCGTTGGCGACCGCTAGCGCAGCGGCGGGGTCGCCGGGGCGGTGATAGTTGATAACGGGCACATGACCAACCTTCATAACGAAGTAGGGCGTCAATGGGCCAAGGATTTCAGCACCCAGCAGCTCAGGCGCAGTCGCTCGCAAACTCAAAGCCACGCAGTGCGTGCTGTGGGTGTGAATGATGCAGCCCGCAGGGTTGTTAAATGAGGCTGTAGCCGAATAAATACGGGCGTGAAGCGCTATGGTTTTACTAGCTTTTTCACCACTGATTTGCTTTGCGTTGCTGTCTAGCTTGGCTAATGTGGCGGGGTCTAAAAACCCTAAACACGCATCGGTCGGTGTGATGAGAAATCCGTCGCCGAGCTTGACGCTGATGTTGCCTGCGGTGGCATGCACATAACCCCGGTCAAACAGGCTTTTACCGACGCGGCAAATGTCTTCTCTGGCTTGGGATTCTCTTGAAAGCGTCATGCCAGCATCTTAAAAGCTTCTAGAAAGAAGTCAGTGCCGCCGAAGTTGCCAGACTTTAAGGTGATGTGAATTCCCTCGCTTGAAGCAGCCAGACGCAGGGCTGCCCCAAGGCTGGCACGGCCCCCTCGGGGGGCAGGAACGACACGCAGTGCCGGCCGTGGGGGATCACAGTAAGTCCACGGCACACCCGGCGCAATCTGTGGGCCTATTTGCATTTGGTTGATGCCGAGCGCCTGCACGCAGGCACCTGATGTTTCACCGCCCGCCACAATCAACTGCCGCACGCCCAGCGCGACCAGCCCTTTGGCAATCGCGGCCAGTGTTCGCTCAACCAA
>JANMWH010000265.1:0-3076 GCA_031393945.1 Polaromonas sp.
GGGCCCACACCGCCGGGCACGGGTGTGATGTATCCAGCTACCTGGCTCACGCCGTCAAAATCGACATCACCGCACAGCTTGCCGTTGTCGTCACGATTCATCCCTACGTCAATCACCACTGCACCGGGTTTGACCATGTCGGCGGTCAACACGTTGCGCTTGCCCACTGCAGCGACAATCACGTCGGCTTGCAGCGTCATGGCTTTCAAATCAACCGTGGCGCTGTGGCAAATGGTGACCGTGGCATTTTTTTGCAGCAGCATCAGCGCCATGGGTTTGCCGACGATGTTGCTGCGGCCAATGACCACTGCGTGCTTGCCGCGCAGCTCGTAACCAACACTTTCCAGCATCTTCATGCAGCCGTAGGGCGTGCAGGGCCAAAAACCCGGCTGGCCGACCATCAATGCGCCTGCGCTGGATACGTGAAAGCCGTCTACGTCCTTAGCCGGCGCAATCGCTTCAATGATCTTTTGCGCATCGATGTGTGAAGGCAACGGCAACTGAACCAATATGCCGTGAATAGCCGGGTCATGGTTCAGCGCGTCCACCCGTGCCAATAAGTCGGCTTCGCTCAAGGTAGCGGGGTGTTTGTCTAATACTGAATACAAACCGTTGTCTTCGCAGGCTTTGACTTTGTTGCGCACATACACCTGGCTGGCCGGGTTATCGCCCACCAGCACCACTGCCAGGCCCGGCGTGATGCCGCGTGCGCGCAACGCAGCCGCGCGTCTGGCTACGTCAAGGCGCAGTTGCTTGGACAGGGCGTTGCCGTCAATGAGTTGAGCCGTCATGGTGCTTTGAATGATCCTGAGTGATTTTGAGTGATTTTGAGCAGTTTCGAGGCTGATTGGGCAACAAAAACGCCCGTCAGCCTAATGGGTACGGGCGCGAGCTGCTACTGAATTAATAGCCCAAAAGCAATGGTTGAATTGCCTTGTCAGGCCTTGGCTGTGGTCGAACCCAATGCAATTTTCAACAGGTCGGCAACGGTGTTGGCGTTGAGTTTTTCCATGATGTTGGCGCGGTGCGCCTCCACCGTTTTAATACTGATGCCGAGGTCGTCGGCAATTTGTTTGTTCAAGCGGCCCGCCACAATGCGCTCCAGCACCTGGGTTTCGCGCGTGGTCAGTTTGGCCAGCAGGGCGTCGCGGCTGGCCGACTGCTGGTGGCCCGCAAAGGCGACTCTGGCTTGCTCCAGCATGCGCTCGACCAAATTCACCAGCGCTTCTTCCTGGAACGGCTTTTGAATAAAGTCCATCGCACCTTTTTTCATGGTGGTCACAGCCATCGGCACGTCGCCGTGGCCGGTGATAAACACGATGGGCAGCGGTGATTTGCGCTCAACCAGTTTGTCTTGCAGCTCAAGGCCCGTCATGCCCGCCATGCGGATATCGACAATCAGGCAGGCGACCTCGCGGGCGTCGTAGCGGCTTAAAAAAGTTTCAGCCGAGTCATAGCAGCGCACGCGGTAGTCTTTGCCTTCCAGCAGCCACTGCAATGAATCGCGCACGCCTTCGTCGTCATCAACGACGTACACGGTGCCCTTTTTCGGAATCAAGCTCATAGCAAACTTTCTTTAACAACCACTGTTATGGGTGCCGCTCAAAAACGAGCTTGGGTCATTGATTGCCACGCCCTTCATTACTTCCCGTCAACCACGGAATTCAGTGCAAACGGCGCAGATTCAACCAGCGGCGCAACGGGTAGCCAAAAGGTAAATCGGCACCCCACCACGCTAGTGGCATTGTAAAGGTTCTCTGCATACAGCCGCCCCTGGTGTGACTCGATAATGCTGCGGCAAAGCTTCAGGCCAATGCCCATGCCTTCAGCCTTGGTGGAATAAAACGCTTCGTACAGCCGGGCCATGACTTCGTTAGACATGCCCTTGCCGGTATCAAGCACTGAAAACTCCACCACCTGCTGGTCATCAATCACTTTCGGCACCACCCGCAGCTCGACACTTCGGCGCGCGGCGGGCAGCTTGGCATGCTCAATTGACTCGGCGGCGTTCTTCATTAAATTGATCAGCACTTGCTCAATCAAAATCGGGTCGACCAATATCTGCGGCAGCCGCGCCGCAATGTAATGGCTTTGGCGCACGTTGTGGCGGCGCAGCTCTATTTCGGCCAGCTCCATGGCGTTGCCTACCAGCGTGGTCACGTCGGCCAAGCTGCGGTTCGGCTCGCTGCGTTTAACAAACGAGCGAATGCGCTGAATAATTTGCCCAGCTCTAGAGGCCTGCTTGGCGGTTTTTTCAAGCGCCATCAACAGTTCTTCAGTGGTGATTTTTTCTCCTTTGATGCGGGTCACCATGCCATTGCAATAGTTGTTGATGGCGGTCAGCGGCTGGTTAAGTTCGTGCGCCACACTCGACGCCATTTCGCCCATGGTGATCAGGCGGCTGGCGGTTTGCGCGCGTTCGTTTTGCTGGGCGGCTTGCACCTCGGCATGGCGCCGCGGCGTGATGTCGGTGGCAATCACCATCTGCGCCAGGCGGCCATCTACCCAGGTCAGGTACCGCGAGCGCACCTCGAGCCACTTGTCTAATTCAGGTATGTAGATTTCAGCGTTTTTGCTTTGCGCAGCAGTCAGGCTGTCGGTAGGCAAACCAGCCAGGCCGTCAACTTCGTCCATAGCTTCGCCACTGGGGGCAGCAGCGGGCACGCCGGCTTGGGCAATCAGCTTGAGGTGACCCGACACATCGGCGGTGGCTGCCTCACCAAACCATGAGCGGTAAAGCTTGTTGGCAAACAGCAGCTCTTCGCTGCCCAGCGGCGCGACCGATACCGCTGCGTCCAGCCCTTCAAGCACGGTGGTAAAGCGCTCATAAGAAGCCGACAGCTCTTCACGAATTCGCTTGGGCTCGGTGATGTCAGTCATTGACGTCATCCACCCTGTTTGCGCACCACGAGGGTCAACCAGTGGCGACACGTACATGCGGGCATCAAACACTTCACCCGAGCGGCGTTTGATCTGCACCTCAAAACCGCCGGGCGGTGAGCGGCCTTGCAGCTCATCAGTCAAGCGTGAATGCAGCGATTGTTGTTCGCCGGGCGGCCAGTAGGGGAAGGGCGGC
>JANMWH010000269.1:0-8531 GCA_031393945.1 Polaromonas sp.
GTGGCGCTGAGCCACCCGCGCTATTACTCGGTAAAAACAACGCCGGTGTTTATGGAACTAAAAGCGAAATTGACTGAAGAAATTCGGGTTGAGGTGCAGCGCGCCGCAGCGCTGGCAAGCACAGCAGGTTAAATACGCTATTACTTTTATAGCTTATTGCGCCCGTATTTATTGGGCTACAGCCTTATTTATATCGATTTTCAAGTCTTTTGGGGCCTTTTTAGCCTAAAAACGTTGGTGCCGCCGAGCCAGGCTGCCGCAACCCAGTCGCCTCTACACTTGTGCCTATGACTTCTGAACGCGCAAAGGGCAAAAGCCCCAAATCTTTATCTGGCCTGGTGCCGTTTTTAAGGCCCTACCGTGGCCGCATCGCGCTGGCAGGCTTTTTCCTCGTCATGGCGGCAGTTTCGACGCTGGTGTTCCCGCTGGCGCTGCGCAGTTTGATTGATGGCGGCTTGGTCAGCGCAGACACCAGCGCCGCCAGCAAGGGTAGCCAGTTGATGCTGCTGCGCACCCACTTTTTTGAGCTGTTTGGTGTGGCTGCTGCGTTGGGTTTGTTTTCAGCTGGGCGGTTTTACATGGTCAGCTGGTTGGGCGAGCGGGTCACCGCTGACCTGCGCAACGCGGTGTATGGCCACGTGCTCAAGCAAAGTCCGCAGTTTTTTGAAACCACACAAACCGGCGAGGTGCTGAGCCGCCTGACCGGCGACACGACGCTGGTGCAAACCGTGGTGGGCTCCAGCTTGAGCATGGGCCTGCGCAATCTGGTGATGGGCGTGGGCGCGATTGGCATGCTGATTTACACCAACCCATATTTGATGCTGCAAATCATGGTGGCGCTGGCGGTGATTGTGGTGCCTTCGGTCATATTTGGCCGCCGGGTGCGCAAGCTGTCGCGTGCCAGCCAGGACCGGGTGGCTGACTCCAGCGCCATTGCGGCTGAGGTGTTAAACGCTATTCCGGTGGTGCAAAGCTACACGGCTGAGGGGCGCGAGGCCACGCGCTTCAACACGGCATCGACCAACGCTTTTAACGTGGCGCTGCGCCGCACCAAAGCGCGCACTGTGCTGGTGGCTTTCATCATCATTGCCACATCGGCAGCGCTGCTGTGGGGCTTGTACCAGGGCACGCAAGCGGTGATGCGCGGCGACATCACGGCCGGGCATTTGGGCCAGACGGTGGTGTACGTGATTATCTTGGCCAGCGCTTCAGCTGTGTTGGGCGAAACCTATGGCGACCTGCTGCGCGCTGCTGGCGCCACCGAGCGCCTGATGGAGCTGCTAGACACCGCATCGCCTATAAAGTCACCACCTAACCCGGCGCCAGCCCCCATTATTCAGGCGGGAAGCGCTATTGAATTTGAAGCAGTTAACTTCAACTACCCCTCCCGGCCACTGCAAGCGGCGCTGACCAACTTCAGCATGAAAGTCGCCCCGGGCGAAACCGTGGCCATTGTGGGCCCTAGCGGCGCGGGTAAAAGCACGGTGTTTCAGTTGTTGCTGCGTTTTTATGACCCGCAATCGGGCCGCATCGCGCTTGACGGCGTGGCCACGCAGGACATGCTGCTGTCTGACTTGCGCCAGCGCGTCGGCATCGTGCCGCAAGACGCCGTTATTTTTTCGACCAGCGCTTTAGAGAACATTCGCTACGGCAAGCCCGGTGCGTCTGACGAAGAAACCAAAGCTGCAGCCAAAGCCGCGTTTGCCGACGAATTCATCAAGCTGCTGCCCGAGGGCTACGACACCTTTTTAGGCGAGCGCGGTGTGCGCCTGTCAGGCGGGCAGCGCCAGCGCATTGCGATTGCACGCGCCATGCTGAAAAACTCGCCCCTCTTGTTGCTAGACGAAGCCACCAGCGCGCTTGACGCCGAAAGCGAACGCATGGTGCAAGCGGCACTTGAATCCGCCATGAAAGGCCGCACCACGCTGGTGGTGGCGCACCGCCTGGCAACCGTGCAGCAGGCCGACCGGATATTGGTGCTGGACCACGGCAGGCTGGTTGAGCAAGGCACGCACCACGAGCTGGTGGCAAAGGGCGGCGTGTATGCGCGGCTGGCAGCGTTGCAGTTCACCACTTAAGGGTAAAACGTAACTATGCGTTTTTTGCATAGCATTTAATCAAGCTGGCCTTAGACTTTTAACCGACAAGCTCCTACAGTGGAGGTCTATTTGCAAGACGTTTCCACACAGGAGTCAACATGTCCCACGCACCCAGCGCCCACGCGCCGTCACCAGCCGCAGACCACAGCGCACATCCCCTTCCCTCGTATCTGGACGCCAGCAACCTCGGGCCTTGGGGCAATTACCTGCAGCAAGTTGACCGGGTTATTCCGCATCTGGGCAGCCTGGCACGTTGGGCTGAAACGCTTAAGCGCCCCAAGCGTGTTTTGATTGTGGATGTGCCGATTCACATGGACGACGGCACGGTGGCGCACTTTGAGGGCTACCGCGTTCAACACAATGTGTCACGCGGGCCGGGAAAGGGCGGTGTGCGTTTTCACCAAGACGTGACCCTGTCTGAAGTGATGGCCCTGTCGGCCTGGATGTCAGTTAAAAACGCAGCGGTGAATGTGCCTTACGGCGGTGCCAAAGGCGGCATTCGTGTCGACCCTAAAAAGCTGTCACGCGGCGAGCTGGAGCGCATGACGCGCCGTTACACGAGCGAGATCGGCATCATCATTGGCCCCAACAAAGACATCCCCGCACCTGACGTGAACACCAACGAGCAAATCATGGCGTGGATGATGGACACCTATTCCATGAACACCGGCTCCACGGCCACTGGCGTGGTAACGGGCAAGCCGGTTGACTTGGGCGGCTCATTGGGCCGGCGTGAAGCCACCGGGCGCGGCGTGTTCACGGTGGGTTGTGAAGCAGCGCACCACATAGGCTTGGAAATAAAAGGCGCGCGCATTGCAGTGCAAGGCTTTGGCAATGTGGGCGGCGTAGCGGGCAAGTTGTTTGCCGAAGCGGGCGCGCGAATTGTGGCGGTGCAAGACCACAGCGGCACGATTTACAACGAGGCTGGTTTGAACGTACCTGCCTTGCTGCAGCACGTGCTGGACACCGGCGGCGTTGGCGGTTTTGCAAAAGCGGAAGTGCTGGCCAACGACAGCTTTTGGGATGTAGATTGCGACATTTTGATACCCGCAGCGCTTGAGCAGCAAATCACCGCCGCCAATGCAGGCCGCATCAAAGCGCGCATGGTGATTGAAGGCGCAAATGGCCCCACCACCCCTGCGGCCGACGACATTTTGCAGTCGCGTAATATTTTGGTGTTGCCCGACGTGATTGCCAACGCAGGCGGCGTGACGGTCAGCTACTTCGAATGGGTGCAAGACTTTTCAAGCTTCTTTTGGGATGAAGAAGAGATAAATGCGCGGCTGGTCAAAATCATGAAGCACGCTTTTGCAGCAGTGTGGGACGTGGCGCAAGACCAAAAAGTCAGCTTGAGAACCGCCACCTTTATCGTGGCTTGCAAGCGGATTTTGCACACGCGTGAATTGCGCGGTTTGTACCCTTGATCCAAAACCTAGGCAGCTGGTTTTAGCAGCTTTCTTTTCAAGCAGGGGCCGCGCGAGTGGCTTAGCCAGGCGCCGCCGCAACGGCCCCCTCGGGGCTGGACTCTGCAGCTCAAAACCTGCCTGAGCCGGTTTGGACAAGCGACAGGAGCGAAGCCTCTGGCGAGCGGTGGCCTGCAAGGTGCGGGAAGCCACGCGAAGCGCGCGACCGCGGGGGCTATAAACTCTATTGAAGCGTTTCTTTTAATGCAGCGGGCACCGGTAACGCCATCACGTCGATGCCTTCTTCTATCAACTCAACAGCTTCGCGCTGCGTGGTCTGGCCGCGTATGCTGCGCGGTTCAACATCGCCATAGTGCATGGCCCTAGCCTGGTTGGCAAATTTGTCACCCACATCTTCGGTGTTGGCCAGCACATGGCGTACTGCCTTGAGAAAAGCGGCTTGCTGCTCTGTGCTGGGGCGGGCGGAGTCTGACGCCCCTTCAACTACTGCCAGACCTGTCTTGGTCTGCTTGTCAGCCAAGCCAGCCGAACTGGGAGCTGCAGAGTCGCTGAGCGGCTTGGCCTTTTCAGTCGGCTCGCGATGCCCACCAAAGTTCAATCGCGGCGCGCTGGGCATTTTAACAACGGCTTTATCAGCGCACAACGGACATTCGACCATGCCGCGCAGTAATTGCGATTGAAAGTCGTCCTCCGAACCAAACCAGCCTTCAAATGAATGCCGCTGGCCACACTGAAGATTTAACACTTTCATGGCGCAACATTCAAGGCACGAACAGGACCACGGTGCGCCCTAGCTGCCCAACGACTTGACGATGCTGCTGATGGACTGGGCGCAGAGTGTCATTAAACCGCCGGGCAAAATACCAAGAAGCAAAATAAGCGCGCCATTGATGCTGAGCACCACCCGCGCATCGGCTGGGGCAACAATCGCATGAACAGGACTTTGCGGCGCATCGAAGTACATCACCTTAATGACCCGAAGGTAGTAAAACGCACCGACCAACGACATCAAGACAGCAAAAATAGCCAGCAGCAAGTAGCTGGTTTGCTGCGACGAAATTAAAGCCTGCAGCACCGACAACTTGGCGTAAAACCCCACCAGCGGCGGCAAACCCGCCAGCGACAACATAACAACCGCCATCACACCCGCGTACAGCGGGCTGCGCTGGTTTAGGCCCGCGAGGTCGCTGATCTCTTCAGATTCATGACCGGCGCGCGCCAGCAGCATGATGATGCCGAAGGCCGCCAGCGTGGTCAACACGTAAGTGATGGCGTAAAACATGGCGGCGCTGTAGGCGGACTCGGTATTGAGCTGGTTGCCGTTGACGACACCGGACAGCAAGCCGAGCAGCATGAAACCCATTTGCGAAATGGTTGAAAACGCCAACATGCGCTTGAGGTTGCTTTGCGCAATAGCGGCCAGATTGCCAATCAACAGAGAGCCAATTGCCATCAGGGCCAGCATTTGCTGCCAGTCGAAGGCCAGCGGCAACAAGCCCTCAACCAGCAAGCGCATGCAAATAGCAAAGGCCGCGAGTTGCGGTGCGCCGCCAATCAAGAGCGTGACAGCAGTCGGCGCACCCTGATACACGTCGGGTAGCCACATGTGAAACGGCACCGCCCCTAGCTTGAAAGCCAGGCCGGCTACGATAAATACCAAACCAAACACCAGCACCTGGTGCTTGACTTGCCTGCTGGCAATGGCTTTGAATACTTCGTTTAAATCAAGCGAGCCAGTAGCACCGTAAAGCATAGACAAACCGTAGAGCAAAAAGCCAGAAGCCAGCGCGCCCAACACAAAATACTTCATGGCCGCTTCAGTGGCGGTGGCGTTGTCGCGCCGCAAAGCCACCAGCGCATAGCTGCTAAGGGTGAGCAACTCTAGCCCCATGTAAATGACTAAAAAGTTATGCCCGGAAATCATCACGAACATGCCCAACATGGCAAACAAACTGAGGGTAAAAAACTCACCTCCGCGCAGCATGTCACGATCAAACGCATAAGGGCGGCCGTAAACCAGCGACACCATCAAGGCGATGCACGAAAAGCACTTGAGCCAACTGCCCATGGGGTCGACCACCACCATGTTGCCAAAGCCATAAAAGGTTTGGCCGCCCACGGCATATGCCGCCTCGATCGCAGCCACCACACCCAGCGTGGCAAGGGTCAACACAAAGGTTAGCGTGCGCATGGGGGACTTGACCCACAAGTCGACCAGCAAAATCACGCATCCCATGATGAGCAAAATGATCTCGGGGTAAACCGCGATCCAGGAGAGTTTATCGATCATGTTTATTCATCATTGCTGAATACTTCTGCGGTTAGTTGAGTTTGGACTTGGCGACGTGCACCAGCAAGTCAGTAACCGTCGTGTTCATCACGTCAGTAAACGGCTTGGGGTACAGCCCCATGTACAGCGTGGCAATGGCCAGCATGGCCAGCATAAAAAATTCTCTTACGTTGATGTCTGTCAAGTTTTTTACATCATCATTAGTTACCGGCCCCAGGTATACCCGCTTGTACATCCACAGCGTGTAAGCCGCGCCAGAAATCAGCGCAGAAGCAGCTGCCAGACCAATCCAGAAATTGAACTTGACCGCACCCAAAATGACCATCCATTCGCCTACGAAACCAGCAGTCGCTGGCAAGCCGCAATTGGCCATGGCAAAAAACAAGGCAAACGCTGCAAACTTGGGCATGGTGCTGACCACGCCGCCGTAACTTGAAATTTCGCGCGAATGCACACGGTCATACAGCACGCCGATGCACAAAAACATCGCACCCGATACAAATCCGTGGGCAATCATTTGCACAATGCCGCCAGACACGCCTAAATCATTAAAGATGAAAAAGCCAAGCGTGACAAAACCCATGTGCGCTACTGATGAATAGGCCACCAGCTTTTTCATGTCTTGCTGCACCAGCGCCACCAGGCCGACGTAAATCACGGCGGTAAGAGATAAAGCAATCATTAGCCATGCCCATTCGCGCGACGCGTCAGGCGCAATCGGCATCGAAAAACGCAAAAAGCCATAAGCACCGAGCTTGAGCATGATGGCCGCCAGCACCGCAGAGCCGCCGGTAGGCGCTTCAACGTGGACATCAGGTAGCCAGGTGTGCACCGGAAACATAGGCACCTTCACCGCAAACGCTGCAAAGAAGGCGAAAAAGAGCAAAGTTTGAATCGTGCCGCCTAACGGTAACTTGTGCCACGTCAAAATATCAAAACTGCCGCCGGACTTGTTGTACAGAAAAATCAATGCAACCAGCATCAACAACGATCCAAGCAACGTGTACAAAAAGAACTTGAAGGCAGCGTAAATTTTGTTGGGGCCGCCCCAAATGCCAATGATGAGGTACATCGGGATCAGCGTAGCTTCAAAAAACACGTAAAACAGCAGGCCATCTAGCGCAGAGAACACGCCAATCATCAGACCGCTCAAAATCAAAAACGACGCCATGTATTGATTGACGCGAGTGGTGATAGATTCCCAACTAGCGATGATGACCACCACGTTGATAAACGCAGTCAGCAGCACAAGCCACAGCGAAATACCGTCAACACCGATGTGGTAGTTGACGTTGAAGCGGGCAATCCAGCTACCTTTTTCAACAAACTGCATGGCAGAGGTGCCGAGCTTGAAGCCGTCGTAAAGCGGCAAAGTAACTAAAAAACTGATGACAGCGCCAACAAGCGCAAGCCAGCGAACGCTTTTGGCTTGATCATCGCGGCCAACGGCCAAGAGCAGCAGGCCAAAAATAATCGGCGTCCATATCGCAAGGCTTAGCAATCCCATTACATTTTTCCCGCTTCTTGTTGTTTGAGCGTTATCGATTCAGCCAGACGAAATACGTCATCAGCACAAAGACACCAATAATCATGCTGAAAGCATAGTGGTAAATAAAACCAGATTGCAACCGGCGCACCGCCCCAGACACCCAACTGACCACCTTCCAGGAGCCATTGACTAACGCGCCGTCAATCAACTTTTGGTCGCCGTAGTTCCATAACCCCATGCCCAAACCACGGGCACCACGTGCCAGTACGTTTTCATTGAACCAATCGAGGTAGTATTTATTCTCAAGCACCGTATAAACAGGCTGGAAAGTACGCTTGATGGACGCTGGCAGCTCTGGGTTGCGCATGTACACGTACCATGCCAGCACCACACCGCCTAGTGCCAGCCAGAACGGTGCAGCTGTCAAACCATGCAAGGCCATTTGTACGGGGCCGTGAAACAGCTTGGCCAGCTCTTCCATGGCCGGATGCTTTTCGAGATTGACGGTGATGACACTTTTGAAGAAGTCACCAAACAGCATGGGTTGAATGGTCATGAAGCCGATCACCACCGATGGAATTGCCAGCAGCACCAGAGGCACCGTGACGACCCACGGGGACTCATGCGGCAGGTGCGCTTTGTGATAGTGGTCGTCGTGCGCGCCCTGTGGGTCGCCCAAGTGCGCATCAGGGTTTTGGCCGTAGCGCTCTTTTCCATGAAAGACCAAAAAGTACAACCTGAAAGAGTAAAACGCGGTAATGAACACCCCTGCTAAAACAGCAAAGTACGCAAAGCTCGCACCCGCCAGATGGCTTTCGTGCACCGCTTCAATGATGCTGTCTTTGGAGTAAAAGCCTGAGAACAGTGGCGTGCCTATCAATGCCAGAGAGCCAATCAAAAAAGTAATCCAAGTGATCGGCATGTACTTGCGCACGCCGCCCATCCAGCGAATGTCCTGGTTGTGGTGCATGCCCATGATGACCGAGCCCGCCGCCAAAAACAGCAGCGCTTTAAAAAAAGCATGCGTCATCAAATGGAACACCGCCACTGAGTAGGCTGACGCGCCCAACGCAACCGTCATGTAGCCAAGCTGCGACAACGTTGAATAAGCCACCACGCGCTTGATGTCGTTTTGAATGATGCCTAAAAACCCCATGAATAGCGCAGTTATGCTGCCAATGATCATGATGAAGCTCAAGGCCGTGTCGCTCAGTTCAAACAGTGGCGAC
>JANMWH010000364.1:0-9995 GCA_031393945.1 Polaromonas sp.
GCATGGGTAATGCAAAGTGACAATCGGCTCGACTGTGCAACCCATTGAGGTGTCACACCACACGCCCAGAACACCGGAACTTCGTCAGGCATGATGTCCACCGAGTCGCCATAGTCTGGTCTGGAGATATCTTTGATCCCAATATCCAGCGGGTTGCCAACATGCAGCGGCGCACCATGCGCCAGCGCAAAACGACTTGATACCTCAACTACCTTAGCCACGTCACGGCTCTTAATAGGCCGCATGCTGACCACCATCTCGCCCTTGAAAGACCCAGACGCAACACACGGCAGATTGGTACGGTACATCGCAACATTGCAACCTTGCTCAACATGCCGAAGCGGCACACCCGCCTTGATCAACGCAGACTCAAATGAAAAGCTGCAGCCGATGAGGAAAGTAACAAAGTCTTGTTGCCAAATAGCAGAAATATCGTTTCGCTCCTCGGCAAATTCTCCGTTACGGTAGACACGGTAACCCGGCAAGTCTGTTGCCAGGTTGGCACCCGGTGCACAGGCAGGCTCCAGTTGGCCCGGCTCCATAACCTCGATCAGTGGACAAGGTTTGGGGTTGCGCTGACAAAACAATAAAAAATCAAAGGCCTGCGCCTGAGGCACTATCATTAGATTAGCCTGTAGATAACCCGGCGCGAGACCCGCAGTTGGCAGTGTGAACTGGCCGCTACGGCTGGCCAGCCGCACATCAGACGGCGTATTGAAAATTTTACTCATGATAAAAAAGTTTTAAATGAAAATCGAACACCCAATTTACAAACTCAAGCTACAAACCTAGATAGGCTTTTTTCACGCGCTCATCGCCCAGCAGTTCTTGCCCCGTACCTTGCATCACGATGCGGCCGGTTTGAATCACATAACCGTAATGCGCAATGTTCAAGGCTTTTTGCAGATTTTGTTCAACCAGCAAAATGGACACACCGGTCTGGTTGACCTGCTGAATCACATCCAGTACCTTGGTCACAAACTTTGGCGCAATACCCCATGATGGTTCATCCAGCATCAACAACTTGGGGCGCGCCATCAGGCCGCGCGCTATTGCCAGCATTTGCTGTTCGCCACCACTCATGGTGCCCGCCAATTGCGTGGCGCGTTCTTTCAATATCGGGAACAAATCAAGCATTTCTTGTATGCCGCGCTCCACCTCGTGCTTGTCCATACGGGTAAATGCACCGAGCTGCAAATTACGCATTACCGTCAGGCGCGGAAACAGTCGCCGACCTTCAGGCACCAAGGACAAGCCCAAGGGCACCCGCTTGTGCGCAGGCATACGTTCAATCGGGGTCCCGTTAAACCTGATGCTGCCAGCAGCAGCCTGATTCAGTCCCGCTACCGCCCGCAGCGTGGTTGTTTTCCCGTTGCCGTTGCCGCCCACGAGTGCGACGATTTTTCCAGTCTCCACCGTCAGACTGACATCGGAAATTGCCAGTACGGCGTCGTAGCAAACCTTGAGATTTTTAATATCGAGCATCTGGTTAATCTCCAAGGTAGGCCGTGATCACTACCGGATCATTGGATACTTGTGCAGGTGTCCCCTCGGCAATCTTCACGCCCCGATCCAGCACCACAATCTTGTCGGCAATCGGCATGATGCCCTCCAGCACGTGCTCCACAATCAGGCAGGCAATGCCTTTGCCTTTGATTTTCAAAACGATCTCAACGGCTTCACGAACCTCCGAGGGATTCAAGCCTGCCATGACTTCATCCATCAGCAGGATGCGCGGCTGTATCGCCAGCGCTCGGGCCACGGCCAAACGTCGTTGTTCGCTGATGGTCATGCTCCCCGCTGGTTTGTCAGCAAACCGCTCCAGGTTGACGAAGGTCAAACACTGCATGGCCGCATGCCGGGCCTTGCCAACGTTGTGCTCGAGCAGCATGGCGGCGGTCATGACGTTTTCACAGGCCGTCATGCTGGTAAACGTGCGTGCAATTTGAAAGGTGCGCGCCACTCCCGCCTTGGCACAGGCCTCTGGTGAAAGGCCAGCAATATCTCTGCCTCCCAGCAAAATAGTGCCAAGGGTGGGCGCAAAAAAACCGGCAACGCAATTGAACATTGTCGTTTTACCTGCACCGTTCGGGCCAATCAGTCCCACCACCTGACCTGCATCCACACCAAAGCTCACGTCCTGGTTCGCCGTCAACCCGCCAAATCGCTTGGTGACGTCTTTTACTTCAAGCAATTTCATACCATCTCCTTGGCTGGGGCCTGAATCAGCGCTTCTACGGATGCGGCATGCGCGGCAAGCTGACGTGCCCCGTCCTGCCGCGCAGCACGGCGCTCTTTGAAGCTGCGTATCCAGCCCATGATGCCCGACGGGTAAAACACTGCAATCACTATGATCAAACCGGCGTAAATAATCACATCCGTACCACGCCCGGTACCGCCAAAAAAGATGCGCGTGAACTCTTCAATACTTGTCAGCACGACCGCGCCAACCAGCGGCCCAAACAGTGTGCCCACCCCCCCCAAGATCGACACCAAAGCCATCTTGATAGACAGGGCTGTCGACAGCACCGAGTTGGGGTCGATGTAGAGCTCCTTTTGCGCATACAAACTGCCACCCAATGCGGTAAAAAAAGCACTTACCGACAAGGCAATCTGCTTGTAGCGGGCAATGTTGACGCCCACGCTGCGAGCCGCATCAGGCTCATCCTTGATCGCGCGAAAGTAATAACCCAGGTAGCTGCGCTCTATCAACAAGTTTGCCAACAACGTGAGCATGAACAAACCCAAAGCCAGCCAGTAATAAGGCAGCTTGGTCGCAAAGTTCATCCATAACCAGCCCTGATTCGCCATGGGTACATACAGGCCCACTGCAGCACCACCATATTCCCACTCGGTAAAAAAGATTTGCACCAACTCTGCGACAGCAATCGTCGCCATCGCAAAGTAATGTCCCTTGAGTCGAAAACAGGACCAGCCAAACCCAAGACTGAGCAAAGCCGAAAACGCGCCCCCCGCCAAAACACCGAGCCACGGATTCAATCCAAATTTGATCAGCAACAAGGTGGAGGTGTAGGCGCCCAGCCCATAAAAAGCCGCATGCCCTAGAGAAACCTGACCGGCATAGCCGCCGACGATGTTCCATGACACACCCACCTGCGCCGCCATCAGTACCAAAATGGCCATGTTGAGATGCGACGCATCCACTACAAAGGGAAGAAATAGCGCCACCAACAGAGCAAGCACAGCGAAAATATTATTTTTGTTCATGACTATTGACCGCCTTAGGCTTTGCCCATCAAGCCCTGCGGGCGGAACATCAAAACCCCAAGAAACAAAACCAGTACGATGGCCGTTTTGTATTGCGGCCCGAGCAGCAGGCCGCCCATGACTTCAATCACACCGACCAAAATCCCAGCCCAAAAAGCGCCTGTCACGCTGCCAAAACCGCCCAGATTCACCACAACAAAAGCAAGCAAAATAAAGTTCGCCCCCACATCCGGAAAGATCGGGAAAAAAGTTGAAAGCAATACGCCCGCCGCACCTGCACAAGCCGCACCGATGCCCCAAGCCAGCGCAAACATTTTGTGTGAGTCGATACCCATCAGACGAGCCGCTTCCTTGTCCGATGCTGTCGCCTCCAGCGCGGCACCGAGTCGGGTTTTGTTGAGGAAAAAATAGATCAACCCCGTCACCACCACAGCACCAACGCCAGCTACCAGTTGCGGCTTACCAAGCTGTATACCCATCAGCTTGACGGTGCCGCTGACGGCAGAGTTTTCAATCGAGCGGAAATCTGGTTTCCACAAAAATTGCGCCACACCACGCAGCAAAATCATGATGCCAAAAGTTGTAAAAATCTGACTCAGCATCGGTGCATTGATGATGCGCACAATCACCAGCTTGTAGAGCATTACGCCAAAAGCAAACAGCATGATGACGGTAAGTGGAAGCGTCAGCAAAGGATCTAGTGCATAAAGTGAAAATAACCAAAAACTTGAGTACATGCCAAGCATCAGGAACTCGCCGTGCGCAAAGTTCACAATATCCATGACACCGAAAATCATGGTTAAACCAATGGCCACCAGTGCGTAAATCAGCCCGATCAAAATACCCGAGGCCAGGGTTTGAAGCAAAATTTGCGTTGTCATGGTTTTTTCTCTGATGCGAACAAATACAGCTAAAAGCCAGCGCTTATTTGCGTTGATCCCACTTAGGCATAGGCCACGTCACTTCTTTTGATGCCATGTTGAAAGGCCAAACAGTGTTGTATTTACCATCGATCACCTGAACCAAAATGCCTTGGCCCAAAGTGTTCTGTCCGGTTGCATCAAACTTCACGCCCTTCCACGGCATGATCAATTTATTACCTGCAATATCAGTTGCCACCAATGCCTTGCGAATCGCCTCCGGCTCAGTAGAGCCAGCCCGGTTAATCGCATCAGCCATCACCATCAAACCAGTAAAGGTACGCGAAGAGTTACCAGTAAAGTTGATTTTGTAGCGGCTGTTAAACAAGTCATTGACCTGCTTGATCAATGGGTTGCGGGTTGCCAGATCAAGCGCCCAAACCTCACGTGTGATGATGTACTCAGCATCTTTGCCTAGGGTCTTGATAAAGTCGGTATCGGTAAAGCCCGCGTTGTTAGCCAAAATCATGTCAGGTGAAAAGCCGAGCTCCTTGTACGTCTTCATCGACAAAATCGCATCGGCGGTGTAAGACGACTGCAACACCAGATTGGGGTTTGCTGCCTTGAGTGTCTGCACCTCAGACGTCAGTTGCGTGGTTTTGGCCGGGTAAGACACCTGCTTAACCAGATTTTGTTTGAACTCGGCCGCCAGTTTGGCTTGAAGTTTTGTGGTCTCGGTACCCCACAGGCCGTTTTCATTCAAGCTGGCTATCGCACCTGCCTTGATGCCTTTTTTGGATTCCAGTTCTTTCAAAAATTCAAACGCGTTGTGCACAAACAAATCGTCGTGCGGCGTGGTACGAAAGAACCATTTAAAGTTTCTTGCGGTCAGCGAAGCTGATGATGACTCGGGGTTTAAAAATGGAATGCCTGCACGTTCAGCAATCTGGCTGGCAGTCGCCGTTACCGCGCTGTTATAGGCACCGACCAACGCCACTACTTTTTCTTGGGTGATCAACCGCTCGGCTTCAGTCGCACCAGTTTGTGGGTTCGCCTGATGGTCGGCAAAAATCAGTTTGATCTTGGCGCCCTTCAAGTTTGGCAAACCTTTGCCATTTGAAAAAGGCAATTCAGAAATACCTGGTGCACCATTGTTGATGATGTCGGCGGCCAGCTCTAGCGCACTGCGCAATTCAGCGCCGACCGACGCACCCGGGCCGGTCAGTGGGTAAATCACACCAATTTTTATTTCCTGTTGTGCATAGGCACTCAACATGAAACCACCGCTCAATATAACGGCTGCCACACGGGCTAATAACGACTTCTTTTTCATCAAGCACTCCAGGTTAAAACATGACAGATAAATGACATGTGACGAAGTGTGCTTTCAGAAAATGATTAGATCAAATTCAAAATTTTTCGCTTTCGGCATCGATTTTTTCGATGATTAGGGTTAACCTTTATCCGCTTTTTTTTGGTGCGTTCAATGCACTATTGGTGCTTTTTGTAAACGTCAAAGCCGACTGCATCACCACTTCCACGCTGTCTGAAGTGGGGTCGATGCGGTAGCTGGCGTGAATCGGCAGCGATTGCACGTTGGCGTCGACTGACAATGGTTTCAGTCTGGCAAAGCCTTGCAGCCGGGCCACCGCAGCGCGCGGCAACAGCGCTACACCAAAGCCGCCCTGCACCAGCTGAACCATGGCGGAAATGGACGAAATCGCGTGCACCTTTTTGGGCTCGAGCCGATGCTTTTTGAACAAGTCGAGCAGCGTCACATGCGGTTGCGAGCCCTTTTGAAACGTCAACAACTCCATTTCAGCCAGTTCAGCCAGGCTGTAGTTTCTTTTTTTATGCAGCAGCGGGTTGCCCACAAACGCCATGTCCATGGGCGGCAGTGCGTAGTTGCGCACGCCCGTGCTGGCAGCAGGCAGCGCGGCAAACACCACATCAAGTGCGCCGCGCTGCACCAGTTCCATCAAAATCGGCGTGGTTTCTACCGTCAGCTCAAGTTCTAGCCCAGGGTGGTCAGCGCGCAGCTTTTCCAGCCACGGTATCAGCCACGAATGCAGCACTGACTCAATCGCGCCGATGCGCATCGACACCGCCAGCGGCTGGTTGGAGCCCATCTCGGCTTTCACATCGCGTTGCAGGGCCAGCAACTTGTCGGCGTAGACCAAAAAGCGCGTTCCCGCCGCCGTGAGCTTGAACTGCTTGTGGCCCCTGTCAAGCAACAACACGCCCAACTCGTCTTCCAGCGTAGAAATGCGGCTGGACATGGCCGACTGCGTCAAGAACAGTTTTTCAGCGGCGCGCGAAATGCTCCTAAGCGAGGCGACCCAATAGAAAGCTTCGACGAAACGCAAGTTCATGGTGTAAAGCTCAAGGCAATCTGTGAGGCGTTTGGGGTATTTCCGGTGGCGCTGGCGTGTTAATTGCGTCTAACATCGTTCTGCGCATCTTCAACCTATTGTCCCGGAGTAATCATGAAATTCAAGCTCGCCCTGGTCGCCGCTGCGCTTACTTTAAGCACAACGGGTTTTGCCCAAACCAAATGGGACCTGCCGTCGGCGTACCCGGCCACCAACTTTCACACTGAAAACCTGGTGCAGTTTGCGCTTGACGTTGACAAGGCCACCGCCGGCAAGCTGAAAATCACCGTACACCCTGGCGCGTCGCTTTTCAAGGCGCCCGAGATCAAACGTGCGGTACAAGCCAACCAAGCGCAAGCGGGTGAAATTTTGCTGGCCAACTTCCAAAACGAGTGGCAAATTTTTGGTGCCGATGGCCTGCCGTTTTTGGCGGACAGCTACGACGAAGCCGCCAAGCTGTGGAAATTTCAAAAGCCCCTGCTAGATAAAAAGCTCGGCGAGCAAGGCATGTCAGTTCTGTACGCTGTGCCATGGCCACCACAGGGCCTGTATTCTAAAAAGCCGATTGCGACTGGCGCTGATTTGAAGGGCTACAAGTGGCGTGCTTACAGCCCCGCCACATCACGTATGGCTGAATTGCTAGGCGCGCAGCCGGTTACCGTGCAAGCCGCGGAAGTAAGCCAGGCGTTTGCCACCGGCGTGACCGACAGCATGATGAGCTCAGGCTCTACCGGCTGGGACGCCAAGCTGCACGAGAACGTCAAGCAGTGGTATGACCTGCAAGCCTGGCTGCCCAAAAATGCGGTGATTGTGAATAAGTCCGCCTTCGACGCGCTCGACGCGCCAAGCAAGGCCGCCGTGATGAAGGCGGCAGCCGATGCTGAAGTGCGCGGTTTTGCTGCCAGTAAAAAAGCCAACGGCGAAACGCTGGACAAGCTTAAAACCGCAGGCATGCAAATTTTGCCTCCCAGCGCCGCGCTGAAGGCCGACATGAAAAAAGTGGGCGACGCGATGCTGAAAGAATGGCTGGAAAAAGCCGGCCCTGAAGGCAAGCAACTGGTTGATGCTTTCTTGAAATGATTGGGACATTCTTGGGCACTTCGAGAAATTCAGATTTCCGGGATGAAGTGCTAGGCGGACGGAGCGCAGCACACCGGAATGCACTTGTGTGCGTGAGGATTGCGAGCACCGCCCAACGACGCAATTCGCCCGGAAAATGAATTTATGGAAGTGCCCTATGCGCAAATTTCTGAATGCAATGTATGACGGAGCGGCCGCTTTGGCCGCTCTTTTCATGGTGCTGCTACTCATCATGGTCTTGCTCTCAGTCGTTGGGCGTGAGCTGGGTTTTTACATACGCGGCACAGACGCTTATGCGGGCTACTTCATGGCGGCGGCAGGCTTTCTCGCGTTGGCACACACACTTAAAAAGGGTGAACACATCCGTGTGACGCTGCTGATCAATGCCGTCAAAGGGCCGTACAAAAAGGCCATTGAAATTTGGGCGCTGGTAGCTGCCGTAGCGCTCAGTGCGCTGTTTGCTTACTACAGCGTCAAGCTGTCGGTTAATTCTTTCCAGTTCAATGACGTGTCAACCGGCAACGATGCCACGCCGCTGTGGATTCCGCAAATCTCTATGGGCCTGGGTGCCGTGGTGCTGTTGATTGCGTTTATTGATGAGTTGGTGCTGGAGATTTTGGGCAAGCGCACCGAAGTCGTCAGCGACGAAATGCTTCACAACGAATAAAAACTAAAAAAGCCGGACCCCAGAAAAATGTCTGACCTTCTCATCACGTCCATCCTGATTTTTTCTCTCTTTGCAATTCTTGCCTCGGGGGTGTGGATTGGCCTCACGCTGTCGGGTGTGGCGTGGATTGCCATGCAGCTTTTCTCATCACGCGCGGCGGGCGATGCGATGGCTGTGACGACCTGGGGCTCATCATCGAGCTGGACGCTCACTGCCCTGCCGCTGTTTGTGTGGATGGGCGAGATATTGTTTCGAACCAAGCTGAGCGAAAGCATGTTCAAAGGCCTTGCGCCTTGGGTTAGCCGCTTGCCAGGCGGGTTGCTGCACACCAATGTGATTGGCTGCACTATTTTTGCAGCGGTGTCTGGCTCGTCGGCCGCCACCTGCGCCACCATCGGCAAAATGACGCTGCCCGAGCTGAAGCGGCGCGGCTATCCCGAAGACATCACGATTGGCTCGCTGGCCGGCGCGGGCACGCTGGGGCTGCTCATTCCGCCGTCCATCATCATGATCGTGTACGGCGTTACCGCCGACGTGTCGATTGCCAAGCTGTTTATAGCGGGCGTGTTCCCCGGCCTGTTGTTGGCATCGCTTTTTTCGGGCTACCTGGTGGTGTGGGCGCTGATGAACCCCGGCAAAATACCGCCGCCCGATGCCGCGATGAGCTTTGGCGCCAAGGTCTACGAGTCGAGGCATTTGATACCCGTTGTGCTGCTGATTGGTGCGGTGCTCGGATCGATTTACGTCGGCATCGCCACCGCAACTGAGGCGGCGGCGATTGGTGTGGTCGGCTCGCTGGTGTTGTCAGTCGCGCAGCGCTCAATGAGCTGGACGGTGTTTAAAGAATCGCTGTTGGGCGCAACGCGGTTGTACTGCATGATCGCCTTGATATTGGCGGGCGCTGCATTTTTAACGCTGAGCATGGGTTACATCGGCCTGCCGCGTCACCTGGCAGAGTTCGTGTCCAGCATGGGCTTGACGCCTTTCATGTTGATACTAGCGTTGACGCTTTTTTATGTGCTGCTGGGCTGCTTTTTAGACGGCATCAGCATGGTGGTGCTGACCATGGGCGTGATTTTACCGATGGTGCAAGCGGCCAAGCTTGACTTGATCTGGTTCGGTATTTTTATCGTCATCGTGGTCGAGATGGCTCAAATCACGCCACCCGTCGGCTTTAATTTGTTTGTGCTGCAAGGCATGACGAAAAAAGAAATCACCTACATCGCCAAAGTCACGCTGCCGTTTTTTTTGCTGATGTGCGTGATGGTGTTGCTGCTCTGGTTTTTTCCGCAGATTGCAACCTGGCTGCCAAGCAAGATGTAAGAGTTAATTGGCTGGTGCGGCTAAGGGCCGCCACGGTCGAGTTAAGCGCTCATCGTCAGTCAGCGCCCTAGTCTTCATGCCGGTAGCCGCTTCACTGGCAGCGCGGTAAGACGGCATGTTTGTGCATTCAAGCACCACGCAGGTCAACGATGGCTCACGCTGCTTGAGGGCAACGGCAGCAGCCACCACATCGGCTGCTGCCTTGCTCACATCCATGGTTGCGCGGTTGCCAAAAATCGCGCTGGCAAATTCACTTTTTGCGTCCACGCCCTGCACCACCACATTACCCAAGCGCTCTCGCGGCACACCCGCCGCGCGCAAGTGCTCAGCGCCCAGCGCACTTGCACTGATCGTCAGCACACCAACTTTGGGGTGCAATGTGAGCAAGGCAGGTAACTGCAGCAAGCTCGACGTGACCACCGGCACCTTAACGGCGGCTTGCAACTCCTTTTGCAGCAACACCAA
>JANMWH010000467.1:0-4342 GCA_031393945.1 Polaromonas sp.
TCCGCCATCTTAGAAATCGACCGCCGCGTTCTTGCAAAGCAACACGGCTTGTCGGCTGGCGAGACAATCAACTTTGGCGTACCACTGGGCGGCTCGCTGATTCCGTGGATCGACAAAGACTTGGGCGATGGGTCGAGCAAGGAAGAATGGAAAGCTGGCGCAGAAACCAACAAAATTTTGGGCCAGGGCGCGGGTTTTAGCCTGCCTGCTGTGCCAGTTGACGGCTTTTGCGTACGCGTGGGCGCGATGCGCTGCCACAGCCAGGCGTTGACCTTCAAATTAAAAAAAGACGTGCCGCTGGCAGACATTGAAGCCATGATTGCGGCAGACAACGCGTGGGTCAAAGTCGTGCCGAACACGAAAGAAGCCACGATCAAAGACCTGACACCTGTGGCCGTGACGGGCACCATGACAATTCCGGTGGGCCGCCTTCGCAAGCTCGCCATGGGGCCGGATTATTTGGGTGCATTTACAGTGGGTGACCAATTGTTGTGGGGCGCGGCCGAACCATTGCGGCGCATGCTGCGGATTTTGCTGGAAGCTTAAAACTGGTTAAATTACCTCCGAGAAATCGGTGTAATGCGCATTAATGCGCAGCCAGCACATGTCACAGTGTGTAAGCAAACGCGTCACCCCGTTGCCAACAGACAACATTTAAAACTCGATACGTCCCCCTAATTGGGGCCTGCAAACACTTAAGTGATGTCTGAGCTTGTCAGCGTAACACCTTGATGTTAAGGTTGATTTTCAGAAATTTGGATCGAGGTTTTTTGTGCGCTCAAGCAAAATTAAGTTACACACAGACCGGGCTCTAGAAGCTCCAAACACCATGACTCATCGCGTTCGCTGGCGGTTTGGCGTACTGGCAAGCGCTGTTGCGTTGCTAGGCGGTCTTTCCAGCATCGAAGCACACGCCCTTGCCTTGGGTCGGGTGACTGTGCAGTCTGCGTTGGGCGAGACCTTGCGGGCTGAAGTCGATATTGCCGAGATCAATGCCGAAGAAGCCAGCAGCCTGCGCCTGAGCGTCGGCTCAGCCGCCGCGTTCAAAGCAGCGGGTTTGGAGTATTCAGCCGCGGTAGTGGGTTTGCAGGTCACTTTACAGAAACGCGCCGATGGGCGTTTATTTCTTCGCCTTAGCACCCCACGGCCAGTTACCGAGCCCTTTGTAGATCTGGTGCTGGAAGCCAGCTGGGCCTCGGGCCGGGTAGTGCGTGACTACACACTGCTGTTTGACCCGCCTAACCTGCGCCAGGCCATTGGCCCAACTGCTTCACCTAGTATCGGCGGCTCGGCGAATCAGTCAGCAACCAAGCCAATGGCGACTAGCCCGGCCGCAGCGCCGCGTGAACCCAAGCCTGTACCGATGGCTCGAGTTGCCAGGCCAAAAGCTGATGCGCCGCAACGAGAGCCTGCAGACGCCCGCAATGGCCAGCAAGTCACTGTTAAAGCTGGCGACACTGCCAGCAAAATTGCCGGTCAAAACAAGCCATCGGGAATTTCGCTCGACCAGATGTTGGTAGCGCTGCTAAAAAGCAACCCAGACGCTTTTATAGGCGGCAATGTGAACCGCTTAAAGTCTGGTGCGGTACTGGACTTGCCGTCCGAAGAAACCGCTGGCACAACAACCGCCGGAGACGCTACGCGTACGATTACAGCCCAGTCTAAAGACTTCAACAGCTTTAGGCGCAAGCTGGCCGAAGGCGCTCCTACCGCCCAAGTCGCAGATGCTGACCGCCAAGCTGGCGGCAAGCTGCAGGCCAAGGTAGACGACACCGGAGCTGCTGCCAAAACGCCAGATAAGCTCACCCTTTCAAAAGGTGCAGTGCAAAGCAAATCAGCAGCTGAAGAAAAAATAGCCAAAGACCGCCAGGCAGCAGCTGAATCGACCCGGGTGGCGGAGTTGTCCAAAAATATTGGTGACTTGAAAAAGCTGACCGGCACGCCAACCGCTACCGTTTCTACGCCTGCTGCAGTGGCTTCTGCAAGTGCTGCCAAAGGCCCTGCCGCTTTGCTACCAGCGCCATCGATGGCGCCTGTGTTGCCTGTACCTTCGGCGCCCAGCGCAGCAGCGGCTGCAAGCGCCGCAAAGCCTGCGGCAGTTCTACCCGCTCCGCTACCGGCCCCTGTGCCTGCCCCAGTACTAGCCCAAACACCTGTTCTGGTAGCGTCTGCGCCTGGCGCGGCCCCGGTACCGGCATTGGCCACCGCATCGACACCAGCCGCGTCAGCTACCGCTGTGGTGGCAAGCTCGACAACAACTGCAGTCGCCACTGCAAGCGTTACCGTGCCAGCCGTCACCGCGTCAGCGCCTGCGGCCCCCGCTAGCGCTGAAGCGCCAAAACCAGTAACTGCCAAGAAGGTGGCAGCTCCGCCGCCGCCCGAACCAACTTTGATTGAATCGCTTACCGACAGCTCGTTTGCACTGCCGGCACTTGGCGGACTGTTGGCGCTGCTTGGCGGTTTTGGCTACTACCGCTACAAAAAGAAAGACTCGCTTGCAACCGTAGACAGCTCTTTTTTAGAAAGCAGATTGCAGCCTGACTCGTTTTTTGGCGCCAGTGGCGGTCAACGTGTAGACACTAGCGAATCTTCGGCATCAGGTTCGTCTTTGGTTTACTCACCAAGCCAGCTAGACGCCGCAGGTGACGTTGATCCGGTGGCCGAGGCAGACGTTTATTTGGCCTACGGCCGTGACCTGCAAGCCGAAGAAATTTTGAAGGAAGCGCTGCGCACCACACCAACGCGGGTAGCCATTCACAGCAAGCTGAGCGAAATTTACGCGAAGCGGCGTGACCTCAAAGGGTTCGAATCATTGGCAATCGATGCCTTTGCGCTTACCAACGGCGTTGGCCCGGAATGGGCTTACATTGCAGAGTTGGGCCGCGACTTGGAGCCTGCCAACAGCCTCTACAAGCCGGGTGGCCAGCCGCTGCCCGCTGGGGTAACGATGGGTGCTGCAACTGCAGACTTCGGCCACGATACCATGCCGGTATCTCACGCTACCAGCCCTGCAAAAGCCGACATGTCGGCTGGTGTTGATGATGTAGATTTTGATTTGGACCTTGACTTCTCAGCGGCTGACGCGCCCGCTGCTACGCTAGCTCAGGCAGCCGCGCCCGCTATGGCGGCTGTTCGTGCAGCACCTGCTGCCTCCTTCAACCCGGACCCAGTTCCAGCGTTTGACAGCGGCAGCATGGATTTTGATGATGTCAAAGTCGCGACGCAGCCAATGGCGATCAAAGCAGCGGCGGGCTCCGACTCAAGCTACGCAAAAACCCAGCCGCTGGTGGCCATCAAACCATCAGCAGCGGCCCCCGCTGCAGTGCTCGACAGCGGCATGCTTGAATTTGACATGAACTCGCTGTCGCTCGATTTGGAATCGTCGTCAACCCTTGGTCCCATCGCAGCCAAACCGGTTGCCGCCTACGTGCCTGAAGGCCCGTTAGAGACCAAGTTTGCTCTGGCTGAAGAGTTCCGAGCGCTCGGTGACCCTGACGGCGCGCGGTCGTTGGCCAATGAAGTGGTAGCGCAGGCACAAGGCGGGTTAAAAACCAAAGCTCAGGCCTTCCTCAACTCGTTGGCCTAGCAGCTGTTTTTTGAGCCGCGTGTTGAGACTGGCGCTAGGCATAAGTTACAACGGCAGCGCCTACGAGGGCTGGCAAAGCCAGCTCTCGGGCAACACCATTCAAGACAAGCTGGAGCTGGCTTTAGCCAAGTTCAGCCTTCAGTCCATCCGCGTCAGCTGCGCAGGCCGTACCGATGCTGGCGTTCACGGCCTGATGCAGGTGGTGCATTTTGATACGCCTCTTGAACGCGAAACCGCATCGTGGGTACGCGGCACCAACGCTTTTTTACCACCTGATATTGCTGTGCAATGGGCGCGTGTGGTGCCTGATGAATTTCACTCACGCGGCAGCGCGATTGCCCGGCGCTATGCGTATGTGGTGCTTGAATCCCCCGTGCGGCCGAGTGTGGAAGCGGGTCGGGTTGGCTGGATTTACCGTCCATTGGATGGTGAAAAAATGCAGGAAGCAGCAGCTTATTTGCTGGGTGAGCATGACTTCAGCTCATTTCGCGCTGCGCAGTGCCAGGCTAAATCGCCGGTCAAAAATATTCAACGCATTGACATCCTTCAAAAACCAAGCTCGCCCTATTGGCGTTTTGAATTTGAAGCCAATGCTTTTTTGCACCACATGATTCGCAACATCATGGGCTGCCTGGTGGCGGTGGGCCAAGGGTTTGAAAGGCCTGTGTGGATGGCCGAGGTGCTCGCGGCTAAGAGGCGTGATGCGGCAGCGCCGACTTTCTCGCCGGATGGCTTGTACTTTTTAGGGCCGGTTTA
>JANMWH010000005.1:0-3229 GCA_031393945.1 Polaromonas sp.
TCGCCACGAAGGTGGCCCACAAGGCCGCAAAACCATTCAGGCCGTGGGCCATGAAGCCAAAGCCATGCTGGGCAAAGTGCCCGGCAACATTGAAGCCATTCGGCCCATGAAAGACGGCGTGATTGCCGACTTCACGGTGACTGAGCAAATGCTCAAGCAATTTATCAAAATGGTGCACCCGCGCAGCTTCTTCAAGCCCAGCCCGCGCATCATTATTTGCGTGCCTTGCGGCTCCACTCAAGTAGAGCGGCGCGCTATTCGTGAAAGCGCTTTAGGCGCTGGCGCACGCGATGTGTTTTTGATTGAAGAGCCCATGGCCGCAGCAATCGGTGCAGGCTTGCCCGTTTCTGAGGCCAGCGGCTCAATGGTGGTTGACATTGGCGGCGGCACAACAGAAGTCGGCGTGATTTCGCTCGGCGGCATGGTTTACAAAGGCAGCGTGCGCGTGGGTGGCGACAGGTTTGACGAGGCCATCATCAACTACATTCGCCGCAACTACGGCATGCTGATTGGCGAGCCCACGGCCGAAGCCATCAAGAAAAAAATCGGCTCTGCTTTTCCCGGCTCTGAAGTCAAAGAGATGGAAGTCAAGGGCCGCAATTTGTCAGAAGGCGTGCCGCGCAGCTTCACCATTTCAAGCAACGAAATTTTAGAAGCGCTGACCGACCCGCTGAACAACATTGTCAGCGCTGTGAAAAACGCACTCGAGCAAACCCCGCCCGAGCTCGGCGCAGACATTGCCGAGCGCGGCATGATGCTGACCGGCGGCGGCGCACTGTTGCGCGACCTTGACAGGCTGCTGGCCGAAGAAACCGGTTTGCCTGTATTGGTGGCTGAAGAGCCGCTGACCTGTGTGGTGCGCGGCTGCGGTATGGCGCTAGAGCGCATGGACCGCTTGGGTTCTATCTTTACGTCGGAATAATTAAATAGCGCAGAACCGAGCACGCGCCATCTTTATGCACCTCAGCGTTTAAGCGCAGCAAAAAGGGCACACCGCCATGCCTCTTGGAACCCTTGACCGCTCCCCGCCACCGTTTTTCAAGCAAGGGCATTCGGCACTGACCAAGCTGGTGTTTTTCAGCGCACTGGCGCTTTTCTTGATGGTGGCTGACACCCGCTTTCGCATCACGCAGCCTGTGCGTGCTGCGCTGGCGACTGCGCTGTATCCGGTGCAGTGGCTGGCCATGCAACCTGTGCGCGCAGTGCAGGCTGCCAGTGGTTATTGGTCGGGGCTTGACCAGGCCAATTCCAGTAGCGAGTCAGCCAGCAAAAAACTCGCGCTGCAGTCTATGCGGGCTGGACAAGTGGAGTCGCTGTCGCAAGAAAATGCCCGCCTGCGCAAGTTGCTGGGCCTGCGCGATCAGCTCAACGCGTCCGTCATGTCGGCCGAGGTGCTGTACGACGCCGCCGACCCCTACACCCGTAAAGTCATCATCGATAAAGGCATGTTGCAAGGCATCGATTTAGGCTCGCCCGTGCTCGATGAATCCGGTGTGTTGGGCCAAGTCACGCGTGTTCACCCACTGGTCAGTGAAGTGACGCTGGTTATTGACCGCGAACTTGCCATACCCGTGCTAAACGTGCGCACCGGCGCGCGCAGCGTGGCCTTTGGGGACCCCGCCACGGCTGCGTCCGGCAGCGGGCTGGAGCTGCGGTTCATGGGCAGCAATTCTGACGTGCAACCCGGCGATTTGCTCACCACCAGCGGAGTTGATGGTGTTTACCCGCCCGGTTTGCCAGTGGCAAAGATCAGCAAAATCGAGCGCCGCGCCGAGTCTGCGTTTGCAAAAATTTACTGCACTCCGCAGGCGCTGGTAGCAGGCGCGCGCCATGTGATGGTGGTTAAACCTGCGTCGAGCCAATTGCCGCCGCGCCCCACCGAAGCGCCAGCCCCCGCCACGTCCAAAAAAGGCGCTGGCAAATGACGCGCACCTGCACAATGGTTGTCGCCCATGTCTGCAGTACCCAACCGGGGGCAACAAAATGATCATGCGTTCAGGCCAGCAGCTGCTGCTGCCCGCCAACCCGCTGTTTATTTGGGCCAGTTTGTTGGCGGCATTGCTTTTAAACATGCTGCCGCTCGGCCGTTTGCCGTGGATGCCAGATTTTTTGGCGCTGGTGCTGGTGTTCTGGAATGTGCATCAGCCGCTGCGGGTCGGTATTGGCCTGGCGTTCATGTTTGGGCTGGGCATGGACGTGCACCAGTCGTCGTTGCTCGGCCAGCACGCACTGAGCTACACCGCGCTTAGTTTTTTCGCCATCATGATTCACCGGCGCTTGCTGTGGTTTCCGGTGCCGTCGCAGGCGCTGCAGGTGCTGCCGCTGTTTGCAGCCGCGCATGGCGTGGAATTGGTTATTCGCATGGTCAGCGGCGGCATTTTTCCGGGCTGGGTGTTGCTGATAGCGCCGCTAGCGGAGTCGCTGTTGTGGCCGCTGATCAGCATTTTGTTACTGGCACCGCAGCGCCGCGCACCGAATCCAGACGAAAATCGACCATTGTAGATATGGCCCCCACGCTTGCCCACTGTGTGTGGCCGCTGCCCCCCGAGGGGGCCGCTGCGCCTGCGGCCTGGCAAAGCCAGTTCCGCGGCCCCTGCTGGTAATGCGGGGAGTAATGTGTGTTTTAAAAGCCGACAACAAAGGTGTCTGATTTGACGGAATTTCGAGATGTTGAAGCCGACCTTTCGCGTTTTCGCGCGCGGGTACTGGTTGCTATTTTGGTGGTGCTTTCTGCATTCGTGGTGTTGGCCGCCCGGCTGGTGTACCTGCAGGTGTACCGCCATGCTGACCTGGACGAGCAAGCCGAAAGCAACCGCACGGCTGTGCTGCCCATCGTGCCTAATCGGGGTTTGATACTGGACCGCAACGGCGTCGTGCTGGCCACCAATTACTCGGCCTACACGCTGGAAATCACGCCGTCAAAAATCAGCAACCTTGACGACACGATTGCCGCGCTTGAAAAGTTTATTGACATTCAACCACGAGACAAGCGGCGCTTTAAACGCCTGCGGGAAGAGTCAAAAACTTTTGAGTCGCTGCCAATTCGCACGCGCTTGTCTGATGAAGAAGTCGCCCGCTTTGCTGCGCAGCGCTTTCGCTTTCCGGGCGTGGACATTAAAGCGCGCCTGTTTCGCAGTTACCCGCTTGGCGAGTTGGGCAGTCATGTGGTGGGCTACATCGGCCGCATCAACGCGCAAGAAAAAGAAGCCATTGACGACAGCGACGACCA
>JANMWH010000013.1:0-5246 GCA_031393945.1 Polaromonas sp.
GGCGAGCGGCTGGGATTTTTGCCGGGTGATTTGAGCCAGAAAGTCGACCCCTACCTGCGCCCGCTGTGGGACGCGCTGCATGAGCTGATGGGGTTTGAAAAGGTACAAAAAGCCTTTGAGCGCCAGCAAATTGAAATTGCGCCGCTGGCCTTCATGCGGGGCCGCACGCTGAACCATGCGTTTGTGATTCTGGACGAAGCGCAAAACACCACGCCTGAGCAGATGAAAATGTTTTTAACCCGCATCGGTTTTGGCAGCAAGGCGGTGGTGACAGGTGATGTGAGCCAGGTCGATTTGCCGCGCACGCAGCTCAGCGGTTTGGTCGATGCTGAGCGGGTTTTAAAACGCGTGAACGGCATTGCGATCACGCGCTTGACCAGTCTAGATGTAGTGCGACACCCGCTGGTGGCGCGAATTGTGGATGCGTACGACGCTGCGCAGTCTACGCCGACCGATACCGTCAACGCTACTAATAAAGTAGCTGGTCGCGCCCGTAAAACAAGGGCTACAGGCAAAAATGACTCTTAAAAACTTGTCTTTATCGCTGCAATTTGGCGATATTAAGGACGCCGCCCGCCACCGCGCCGCCTTGCCGCGCCACAGCGTTGCGCGCTACATTCGCTATGCGCTTGAAAGCGATGCAGAAATCACCGTGCGCATCGTAGGTAGCGAAGAAGGCCAGGCGCTTAACCGCGACTACCGCCAAAAAGATTACGCCACCAACGTGCTGACTTTCGACTACACGCGCGCGCCGCTGGTCACGGCTGACCTGGTGTTGTGCGCGCCGGTGGTGGCAGAGGAAGCGAAAGAAAACAAAAAAACGCTGGCGGCCCACTACGCACACTTGCTGGTGCACGGCACGCTGCATGCCCAGGGCTATGACCACGAAACCTCAGTGCTAGATGCTGACGCTATGGAAGCGCGTGAAATTGCGGTGTTGGCGGGGTTGGGCATCAAAAACCCTTATGAATGAGCTAATTTGATGCTTTTCAGGTATAAATTAGGCCTCTAGCCCAATGAGTATGGGCGAAAACAGCTCTTAAATATATAGCGCCTGTATGCTCAGTAGGTGATCCCACCGGCCACAAACAGCGGCTTGACTGCTTGTCAAGCGGGTAAGCCAATTTATGAATCTGTCGTCAAAAGCCACTGCTCAGCCCAACGTCACCCGCACAAACTTGCGCTTGCCCACCTGCACCACGTACGTGCCGGCATCCAGCTTCAAGCCTTTGTCGCTGACCACGCTGGAATCGACCCGCACGCCGCCGCCGTCAATCAGCCGGGTCGCGTCACCGCCAGAAGATGCCAGCCCCACGGCTTTAAGCACTGCGCCTATGCCCATGGGTGCGCCGGTGATGGCTCGCTCCTCAATCTCATCGGGCACACCGCCCTTGCTGCGGTTGATGAAGTCTTGCTCCGCGGCATCAGCCGCAGCACTTGAATGAAAACGCCCCGTGATTTCTTTGGCCAACATCACTTTGGCGTCTTTCGGGTTACGCCCGCCGTCAATCTCGGCTTTTAGCGCGGCAATCTCTAGCTCGCTTTTGAATGACAGCAGCGTGAACCACTTCCACATCAGCACATCAGAAATGCTCAGCACCTTGGCGTACATGGTGTTGGCGTCTTCTGAAATACCGATGTAGTTGTGCTTGCTTTTGGACATTTTCTCCACGCCGTCGATGCCCTCTAGCAGTGGCATGGTCAAAATGCATTGCGGCTCCTGGCCGTATTCGGTTTGCAGATGCCTGCCGACCAGCAAGTTGAACTTTTGGTCGGTACCGCCCAGTTCCAGGTCGCTTTTGAGTGCCACTGAGTCGTAGCCCTGCATCAGCGGGTACAAAAATTCATGCACGCTGATCGGTGTGCCGGCCTTGAAGCGGTCATGAAAATCATTGCGCTCCATCATGCGGGCCACGTTGTACTTGGCGGCTAACTGAATCATGCCGCGCGCGCCCAGCGGGTCTGACCATTCACTGTTGTAACGAATCTCGGTTTTGGCTGGGTCCAGCACTAGGCTGGCTTGTTTGTAGTACGTTTCGGCGTTGGCCTTGATTTGCTCAGGCGTTAGCGGTGGGCGCGTGGTGTTGCGGCCCGACGGGTCGCCTATCAAACTGGTGAAGTCGCCAATCAAAAAAATTACCGTGTGGCCCAGGTCCTGCAGCTGGCGCATTTTGTTCAGCACCACGGTGTGGCCCAAATGAATGTCTGGCGCGGTGGGGTCCAGGCCGAGCTTGATGCGCAGCGGCACGCCGGTGGCTTCTGACTTGGCGAGCTTTTTAACCCACTCGTCTTGCGGTATCAGCTCTTCGCACCCACGCAAAGATACGGCCATGGCGTTTCTTATGGAATCGGTCACTGGGTAATTGGTAACTGGCGAATTTGAAACTTGATGATTCATAAGGGGTTTTTTACACTTTCGGGCATCTGCTGACAGATATACTGATGCCTTTCCTACGGATGGCGCTATTTTAAGTGTCAGGTAGTTTGCCCTGAAATTGACTGTTGCCGGGACCACTGACTTTGATACTTGCCGATCTGATTTTTGCTTCTCACGCCATCGCAGCCAGCTTGCGCCGTCACCCCAAACGGGTCACAGGCAGTTTTGCTGCACTTTTACTGGGCACAGGCGTTACCGCTTTCGGCGTAGCACCGCTGGCGCCAGACGCAGCTGACTTGCCAGTGCGCCAGGTGTTTGAGGCAGTGCAAACACTGCCGCTACAAACCCAGCTCGATGCATTGGCCGACCACGGCTTCAAGTTGTACCGTACCGAGAGCACCCGCAGCAGCGATACCTTTGATACGCTGCTCAAGCGCCTGAACATCAATGACCCGGGAGCAGCAGCGTTTTTGCGCAAAGACATCAATGCCAAAATTTTGCTGGCCGGCCGCGTAGGTAAAAACGTCACCGCTGAAGCCACCGACACGCAGGCACTGCAAAAGCTGACTTTTCGCTGGCCGGCCGACGATGAAAAACATTTCAACCGCCTGGTAGTAGAGCGCACAGCAGCCGGGCTGGCATCGCGTGTTGAGACTGCTCCTTACGTAGCGAACGCGCGCCTGGCCAGCGGCGTGATTCAAAGCTCATTGTTTGCCGCGACCGACGACGCCGGTATTCCCGACCATGTGGCAACCCAAATTGCCGAGATGTTTTCAACCGAAATCGACTTTCGCAAAGCGCTACGCAAGGGTGACAGGTTTAGCGTGGTTTATGAAACCCTGGAAGCCGATGGCGAGCCCCTGCGAGCTGGCCGCGTGTTGTCGGCTGAGTTTGTTAATGCAGGCAAGGCGCACCAGGCCATGTGGTACCAGGCAGGCGGCGTAGACGCCCAAGGCATTGCCTACAAAGGCGGCTATTACGGTTTAGACGGCAAAAGCCTGCGCCGTGGTTACTTGAGCACCCCGCTTGAGTTTTCGCGCGTGACCAGCGGTTTTTCGATGCGCTTTCACCCGATTGCGAAAAAGTGGCGCGCGCATTTGGGCACTGATTTTGCGGCGCCCACTGGCACGCCCGCCCGCACCGTAGGCGACGGCATCGTTTCATTTGCAGGCGTGCAAGGCGGTTACGGCAACGTGGTGATCATCACGCACCGCAATGGCCACGAAACCCTGTACGCACACCTCAGCAAAATAAATGTGCGGGTTGGCGCTAAGGTCAGCCAGAGCGACACCATCGGGCTGGTCGGCACAACAGGTTGGTCAACGGGGCCGCATTTGCATTTTGAATTCCGCGTGAACGGCGTGCACCAGGACCCCATGACCATTGCCAAGCAAAGCGACACCGTGACGCTGCCTGAAGCCGCCATGACCCAGTTCAAGGTGTTGGCCGCAACGGTGAATTCGCAACTACAGGCTGGCGCCACCATAGGCCAAACCCGGGCAGAGTAGTTCCATGACCGGCCTTTACATTGGCCTGATGTCAGGGACCTCGCTCGATGGTGCAGACGGCGTTCTGGTCGATTTTTCTCAGCCGCAACTTCGGGTCGTGGCCAGCGCAACCACTGCGTTTTCAAACGAGTTTCGCGCCGAGTTGCTGGCGCTGAACAGCCCGTCACACAACGAACTGCACCGCGCCGCGCTGGCAGCCAATCAGCTGGCGGCCCTTTATGGCGGCGTAGTGTCCAAGCTTTTAGACCAAGCTGACAAAGTTGCGGCCGACGTCACTGCCATTGGTGCGCACGGCCAAACCGTCAGGCACCAACCGCAGCAGGGGCACACCCCCGCGGGCACCAGTGTCAGTTACAGCCTGCAGATAAACAACCCGGCCCTGCTGGCTGAGGTATGCGGCATTGATGTGGTCGCGGACTTTCGCAGCCGCGACGTGGCAGCGGGCGGGCACGGCGCACCACTGGTGCCTGCGTTTCACCGCAGCGTGTTTGGCGCGCCGAATAGCCAGGCGCTGGTGCTTAATGTGGGCGGCATTGCCAATTTGAGTGTTTTGCCAGCGGCGTCGGCACCGGGCGAAGTGCTGGGTTTTGACTGTGGGCCCGGCAATGCGCTGATGGACGCTTGGGCCCAACAGCACACCGGCCAGGCATACGACAACGGCGGCGCTTGGGCGGCTAGCGGCCAGTTAATTGAGCCCTTGTTGGCCAGCTTGCTGGCTGAGCCCTACTTTGCCAAACCGCCGCCTAAAAGTTGCGGGCGAGATTTATTTAGCACTGCGTGGCTGGCTGGCAAGCTGGCGCCGTTTTCGGCTGAAAAACCGCAGAATATTCAATTTACACTAACCGAATTCACCGCAAGGGCTTGTATTACGGGCGCAAGCAGCTATTTAAATGATAGTAAAGAGTTGATCGTTTGCGGCGGCGGTGCGTTCAACTCACACCTGATGCAGCGTTTGCAAGCGGGTTTGCCGTCACTGAAAGTGGTGCCCTCTAGCGTGCATGGCCTGGCGCCTTTGGATGTAGAAGCGGCAGCGTTTGCGTGGCTGGCTCGCCAGGCCGTTTTGCGGCTACCGGGCAATTTACCCAGCGTGACCGGCGCGGCGGGGCTGCGCGTGCTGGGTGCTATTTACCCAGCTTGAGCCCGCTCAGGCAACAAAAAACCGCCTCAAGGGCGGTTTCTCTGCATCGTTGAAAGCTTAAGCTGAAAAGCTGGAACCACAACCGCAAGTGCTGGTCGCGTTTGGATTTTTAATCACAAATTGTGCGCCTTCCAGATCGTCTTTGTAGTCAATCTCAGCGCCCACCAGGTACTGGTAGCTCATGGCGTCAATCAGCAGCGACACGCCGTTTTTAGTCATGGTG
>JANMWH010000026.1:0-10899 GCA_031393945.1 Polaromonas sp.
GCAAGCGCGCGACCAAAACGGGCGATGAGGCAGGCATCACTAAAATTGAACAACGTATTGTGCTGGCCGATGGGTTTTACCTGTGGGACACGCCCGGCATGTTGTGGCCCCGAATCATCGTGGCGCAGAGCGGCTACAACCTGGCGGCCAGCGGCGCGATTGGCCGTAACGCTTTCAGTGAAGAAGAAGTGGCGCTTGAGCTGCTTAATCTGTTGATCAAAAAGTATCCGGCTGCGTTGACCGATCGCTACAAAGTCGAGATCACACGAGAATCAACTGATGAAAGCGTGTTGGAAGACATTGGCCGCAAACGTGGTGCGGTTCTATCCAAGGGCCGCATCAATTTGCAAAAAGCCGCTGAGATTGTGATTTATGAGTTTCGCCAAAGCGCGCTGGGACGCATTTCGCTGGAGACACCCGATGAATTTGCTGGCTGGCTGGCAGCTGGGCAACTGCTGGACGCAGAGCGGCAGATTAAAAAAGATGCGATTGAAACCGCGCGCTTGATCAAGTTTAAAAAAATACCACGACCTGAAAAACTGCGCGGCGCCTGAGCGTGTCACGCTTTTGGCAGCAGCTTTTGTACCAGTGGGTGCAAAACTTTTTTATGCGCACCAATGGCGAAAAAATGTTCTTCTACGCCGTCACATGCACCTACGCGTTGAACGCCGTAGCGCGCTGTCAATTGCTCGTGCACCAGCTCGGTCGCCGGGAAAACGCCCATGCCAGCAGCGCCAAAGGTTTTAAGCAGCGCACTGTCTTCAAACTCACCGACCACATTTGGCCGAACGCTCAGGCGTTCAAACCATTGATCTAAGCGCAGCCGTATTGCCGCATGGCTGGTTGGCAGCAGCACAGGAACGCTAGCCAATGACTGCGGGAACCGCTTGCGCGCCACACTGGCCAGCGCGGGTGGCGCGTACCAAGCAATTGGCGACGAACCCAATGAGTGGCTGTAAACCTTCAGGTTCGGGTTGTTGGGGGCAGGGCGGTCGGCCAGCACCACATCGAGGCGATGCAGTGCCAGGTCGCCGAGCAGATCTTCGAATTCGTCTTCGTGGCAAATCAAGCGCAAATTTGGCGTCTGCATGACGGGCTGCATCAGTTGCCGCACGGCCAGCTTGGCTAAACCCTCAGAAATACCCACCGCCAACCTGACTGAGGGCGTGCCAACCGCGTCGCGAACAGCGCCTGGCAGTTTTTCACCCAATTGAAAAATCAGCTCTGCCTGGCGCATGGCAGCAGTGCCTGCGTCGGTCAGCGCCACGCCGCGCCCAGAGGGCTTTAACAAGGTGTAACCCAGCGATCGTTCCAGCTCCCGCACCTGCGTGCTGATGGTCTGCACCGCCATGCCTAACTTCTCGGCGGCCTTGGCCATACCGCCCTCTTTGGCGACGACCCAAAAATAATACAAATGCCGGTAGTTGAAGTCAGTGGTCATCGTGAGAATCCGCGTTTAAAGCCTATGGTTTTTTAGAAGTTATTGTTCTTAATTATCTGCTTTTTCAGAATTGAAATTCGCTTTATCGTACAGGCTTGTTTCACTTCAACCGGAGTTGTCATGCAGGTCATTTTCAAATCGCGTAATGCTGATGCCGAACAGTTTCGTACCGCTGCCACGCGCCGGGTGCGACTGGCAATGCGCCGCCTAAGCTGGCTTGCACCGCGCGTGACAGTGCAACTTTCTGATGTGAATGGGCCGCGCGGCGGGGTCGACAAGCGCTGCCAGATTGAACTGACGACAAAAGCGGGATCGCCAGTGATCATCACTTCAATCGCTCGCGATTGGCTGTCTGCTTTGCAAAGCGCACTGAGCAGGGCCACACGCTCGCTGCTGCATAACTACAAACGCAAGGTTGAGCACCGCCCGTCGGCGCTACAACTCGCATTGGGTAGCTAAGCGGCAAAGCCTCGACATACTCCTTCGGCGAAACACGAACTCAGGAACTAGAAATGAAATGCCCCACTTGCCCCGACTCTATTTTGATCATCACAGACAAAAAGGGTGTTGAAATTGATTTTTGTCAGAGTTGTAGGGGGGTGTGGCTTGACCGCGGCGAGCTGGACAAACTCATTGCGCTTTCCAATGACAACAATGCGCCGCGCCAACAAGCCGCGCAAGACAGGCCAGACTTTGTCGACTCAGACAACCGGCGCATGCAAGGCGGGCAAGCCTATCCACAGCGCCGCCGCAAATCTTGGCTTAACGATATTTTTGACTGAAGCCCACTGGCAAATCGCCGGCGCCTCAAGGGCGCGGGTTAATGAACGCTAAGGCTACCGCCAAGTGGCCAACTGCACTTAGGTCACTCTCTGTCTTGTTTGAATTTAATAAACCGCTGGTCGGAGGAGTTTTTTCGTGGATACCTTGTTTCAATTTTTGTATTCGCCTTTTTTAGGCAAGGCCGTGTGGATATGGCTGCTGTTTATCGGCATAGTGATCACGCTGTTGGCTTTTGACCTTGGCGTTTTGCACAAAGACGACAAGGAAATTGAGGTCAAGGAAAGCCTGTTTTTGTCCGCTGGCTACATCAGCGTTGCGCTGCTTTTTGGCGGCTGGGTGTGGTGGTACTTGGGCGCAGTCAGTGGCATGGAGTACTTCACGGGCTTTTTGATCGAAAAGTCACTGTCGATGGACAACGTGTTCGTCATCGCGATGATTTTTTCATACCTTGCTATTCCCCGGCTGTACCAACATCGCGTTTTGTTCTGGGGCATTTTGGGCGTAATCGTGCTGCGCGCCATCATGATTGGGTTGGGTGCAACACTGGTTACGCAGTTCAGCTGGATTTTGTATGTGTTCGGCGTGTTTTTGATCATCACCGGCGTCAAGATGTGGCTCATGGCTGACCATGAGCCTGACATTGCCAACAACCCGATACTCAAATTTCTGCGTAAACGCATGCGGGTTACGCCGCACGTCGAAGGCAATGCATTTTTTGTCAGCAAGCCAGACCCGGTAAGCGGCAAAACGGTGCGCTGGGCAACCCCACTTTTTCTGGCGCTGGTGATGGTGGAAATTATCGACTTGGTGTTTGCGGTGGACTCCGTACCTGCCATTTTCGCGATCACCAACGATCCATTTATTGTCTACACCAGCAACATTTTTGCAATTTTGGGTTTGCGCGCTTTGTACTTCGCCCTGGCTGCCATGGTGCATCGATTCAAGTATTTGAAGTACGCGCTCGCCCTGGTGCTGGTTTTCATTGGCACCAAGATATTTTTAGTTGGCATCATTGGCAAAATACCTCCGGTGTTCTCGCTCAGCGTCACCTTCGGCTTAATTGCGGGTGGCGTAGCAGTGTCGATGTGGAAAACACGCGGTCAGTCGCAACCCATGGCGACGCAGGGCAAGTAAGGCTGGTCAAAACCAAAAAAAGGCGTGTTGCGAGCGCCCCTTTTTTGCAATGACCTGTTACGGTCTCGGCTGAGTCTGGCCGTTTGATTTGCGTTCGCCCTGATGCGCTTTGCGGTAAGCCTTGATTTCGTCATGCGACAACTGACCGTCTTTGTTGGTGTCAATGGCGTCAAAGTTTTTGGCAAGTCGCGGCCGGGTTTTTGCCTCGTCGCGCGAAATCATTTGGTCTTTGTTGGTGTCCAGCTCTTTCATGCCTTTACCGTGCGGGCGAGCGCTTGGTGTCGGTGTGACAGGCGCTGATGGGGTCTGCGCCATTGCGGAAAAAGCAATGGAGGCAGCCAGCGCGAATGCACTGCTGGCCACGAGGGTTTTAAGTGAAGATGTCAAAGTGCGCTCCGTAGGTTGTTGTGGCGACATCTGTTTGTCGCCTTCACCTTCAACGCGCGACAAGCCAAGCGGGTTGATTGCCGCGCTCGTGCTTTACGAATGATTTACTGATGGTGTTTGCGGCAGCCAGAGTAGTAAGGCTTGCTGCTTCAGCTTTTTCGCATCAAGCCGTCCAGCCGCGCGTCCCAATTGGCGTTGGGCAACAGACTGGCCAACGCCGAGTCTGTGGTGCCAAAGGTCGCGCGCATGACTTGGGCCAGCACCGCACGGTAGTCGTGGTGGGCGGGCAAGTCGCGTGATTCGTTCAGGTTGCCGCGCGACATACCTGTCCATTGGCCGTGCCATTTGCCGCCGTTGACCCGACTGCCCACCAGCCACATAGCGTTGCCAAAACCGTGGTCGGTGCCGCGCGAACCGTTTTCTTGGGCAGTGCGGCCGAACTCGCTCATCACGATAACCACGTCACCGGGCTCTGAAAAATCTTTTCGCAATTGCGTAATGGCTCGGCCCAGGTTGGCCAGATTGTTGGCCAATTGGCCCGTGGCGTTGCCCTGGTTGGCATGGGTGTCCCAGCCGCCTGCGGACAAAAACCCTAATTTCAAATTGCGGTCGTTGCGCATCAGTACGCCTAAATGCTGTGCGTCAAGTTGCAGTCCAACCGGGTCTGCTGCGCCGTTGCTGGCGGCAAGCATTTGGGCGTTTTGCGCTTGCGCTGTTTTGGGTGTGCCGTCTTTGTCCAGTGTGTGGTCTTGTGGTGGCCCGGCACGCTTGCCATCGAGCTCCATTTTTTCGGTGCTCAGCTCTTGAGCGCTTTGCATGCGGCTGCCCGATCCTTGGCGAAAAGCTTCACTGACTTTGTCGTTGCCTGAATACAAGTCCATCAAGGCTTGCCGGGTTTTGTCGTTGGCCAGCACGCCGGTGCGCTCAGCGGCCTGCCCACGTGCAATGAGCTTGACCGGCGCATCGCCCGACAAGATGGCCGGGTTCGCCTCACCGACGCCGATGGCGTAGGTGTTTTTGTTATCGACACCTATGCCTGCCACCTGGGTTTTACTGTTGCTACTCGCAGCCTTGTTCAACCATCCCGGCGCGGCGCTGGTCTTACCGCTTTGAGCGATTTCCATTTCGTACTGCGCAGCAAAGTGCGAGCGATTCGGCGCTGGCAGGCCTGCGCTGGGAATAACGCTAAGCACGCCCTGCTGCCAAAGTGGGAGCAATGGCGCCAGCGCGGGGTGCAGAGCGAACCTACTGTCGAGTTTGATAGCCGTGGCAGCAGTTCCGTCGGGCGCGGCAATGCTGATGTTCGGGCGCAGGGCGTAGTAGTCAGCATCTGCATAGGGAACAAAGGCAGACAAGCCATCGTAGGCACCGCGCAGCATCACGACGATAAGCCTGCCGGTGTCGCTGCGTTTGGTGCCAGCCGGTGCTGCCTGCGCCCACACATTCGGCGCGCCAAGCGTTACCAAACCATAGCTTGACGCCAGCAGCATTTTTCGTCGCGAAAGGTCGATGAGGTGCATACGAGTCTCCTGTCGATGGTTTTTTTGCACTGCTTACTTGCTCATGAAGTCAGGGCTTGCCAACATGAGGCCGCTGCGCTGCTGTGACGGCTCGCGACTGATGCGATCACGGCTGGCGCTTGAAAAAAACGGTTGCAAATAAACGGGTTCATTGATGCGATTGCCCAGCGCCACGGCGTAGTCTGCTCGGCGGGTCAGTGCTTCAGGGGCTAGCCAGGTAGCGGCGTCGGTTTTGTATCCGTCGGGCGTTTGCCAGCCGTGCATGGGTTGGCCCGCCTGGTTTAAAAAGCCGAGCGTGAGTTGAATCTCGCGCCGCTCTCTAACGCCGCCACCCGCAGTAAGGGCTGAGCAGGCAAAGTCCAAAGGGGTTTTAAAAAGCGTGTTCTCCGCGCGCCAAAATTGCGGCGAATCAACCAAAGCTTGCATCACGGCTCGTATGTCGCCCTGGGTGCGGGTAAAGGTGGCAGCGAGTTGGTCGACCAATGCTTGCGGAGGCTGGTCTGACGCAAAGGTGGTGGCCAGGCGGGTGGCGATTCGCTTGGCAGTTGCGGGGTGGCGAGCCAGCATGCGAATCGCGTCTTCACCCTCACGCATGCCGCCAGCAGTAAAGCGGCGGTTCAGCAGCGTTTTATCTCCGTTGTCGTGTAGCCGCTCGGCAAAGCGAAAACCGCCGTCGTCTTGCGGGTTGATTGTCCAGCCCGTCAAAATGCGCGCCAACTCGCGCACATCGGCTTGGCTGTAGCCCGCGTTCACCCCCAGCGTGTGGAGCTCCATCAGCTCGCGCGCATAGTTTTCGTTAATGCCGCGCACATTGCTTTGTGCCTGGTCAAGGTAGCGCAGCATGGCCGGGTGCTTGGCGCTGGCCAGCAGCAGGTCTTCAAACTTGCCGAGCGCATTGGCTCGGATAACGTTGACGGCGTAGTGCCCGACAAAGGGGCGCACCGAACCCTTTCCCGCGAACACATTGAGGTGGTTAAACCAGAACTCGGTCATGCGCGCCAGCAGGGGGTTTTCAAGGTTGGGGTCACTGCACGACATCAGGCGCCAAGCGGCAGCGGTTTGCTGCATGTCGCGGCTAAAGCCGGTGGCGTCTTGGGCTGCGGTGGCCATGTTCAGTGGATCATTGGTCGCGGCTTTAATCGCCTTACGCGCCTCTAGCTCGGCGCGGTAGCCAGCGCTGATAGCGCCCAATGGTTGGTTAAACGCCTGAAGGTCTGCGGGGATAGTGGGCGGGCGCTGGCTGGCGGCATAAGCCTCGTCAACTTGCCGGGCAGCCCATGCTTTTGGGTTGGGTAACGCTGCTTTGGCGGTAGTGTCGGTGGGGGCGTAGCCCAAGCGGGAGGTGGCTCGCCACACTGCAGCGTAAGGCTCGAGTTGCGCCGCAGCAGGTGCTGCTGCCAGGCAGGCAGCCAGACCAATCGTGTAAATGCGGGCTGCGCTGGTAGCTGTGGTGATTAGACGGGTCATGTCGCTCCTCGGTCAATCGGCACATCGTTGCCTTTGTGTTCAAGCTTTTTAACGTGCCGCCCGCGTGTTGGGTTGGCCGCTGCATCGTTCCTTTACACAGCTTTACTGCTGGTGGTGGCCCCGCTCAGTTGCCCTCGAACAAAGTCCACGTGTTGGCGCAGGGTGTACACGCGGTCTGCAAAATCGATTGAGAACTTGCCAGTGCTTATTTCTAGGTCAATTTGGTCGAGCCGCCCCAGCACGGCCGCGGTATCGACAGCGCTGAGTGGACGGCTGCGCAAAGTGGACTCAATAGATAGCAAGTCCCGGTAGCGTCGGTACAGGCGATTACTTTGGCGGAAACTAAGCAGCTGCGGAATGATCTTGACCACCGGAATCGCAATGGCCAGCAGCGGAACCAGCACCAGCAGCAAGCGCTGAAGGGCGTTGGCTGCCCAGTACGGCAAGTAGCGCTGCAAAAATGGCCTGCCGTCTTTGAAGTAACGCTGCGCTTCTTCGGCCAGCGGAAAATCCGTGCCGCGCGGATTCGGAAATTCGCCGGGGCGATTCAGCAGCGTGGCTGACTTGTGAACTTCTTTGGCGGCTTCTAGCAGCAAGTAGGCCAGCGCAGGGTGCAAATCGTCGCGTACCACCAGGTTAGCGGTGGTTGTCAGCAAGGTGATGTCTCTTACGGGCAAGTCTAGTTTCGGGTTCACTGACCCCGCTTTAAGCGTGACCAGCGACAAATACGGCAGGCGGCGTGTCAGTCCTTCAGCGTTGTCGATAGACACCAACTGCACATCGGCGCGCTGAAGCAGCAACTGCACCGCGGGCGACTGCGGCGCGCCAATCAACATTACCGCATCAATGGTTTTGGCCACCAGCTCGTTCGCGGCGTTTACGCCCCCACTGGTGCCAAGTGTGGTGTTGCTGGGGCTAACGCCGTAGCTTTCCAGCAACTCTATCGCGACTTTTCGCGTGCCACTGCCGTCTGCGCCCGCCGCCACTTTTTTGCCGCGCAGGCCGCCCAAGCCTTTGCGCAAAGCCAGCGCCAAGTCGTTTGACGTGGTAAATATCCACACCGGCTCATAGCCGACCACGCCCAGCGATTGCAGCGTCGGCGTATCGGCTGAGCTGGTGGGGTCAGTGGTGAGCGTGCCCAAGCCGCTTTGCACAAAGCCAATCGGTGTGCCACTGTTCAAGCGAGCCAGGTTTTCAACTGAACCGCTAGAAGGCAGCAAACGCAGTTCAACGCCGTTAGCCTTGAGATAGCTTTGGTATTTGAGCGCAAACTGGTGTGACGCGCCATCGATGGCGCCCGTGGTCATGTCAACCTTGCTGGGTGGTGATGGGCTGATATTGCGAGCCAGTAGCCACAAACCAACGCCTAGTGCGCCAACCAGGCAAGCTGCTGCAATCAGCGTTTGTATGCGAGAAGAAGAAATGAAGGTCATAGAAGGCAAGTCTAACCAGCGCGGGTCAAGCGCAGCCCGGTGAGAGAGCAGGCGTCGGTCGGTTATATTGCCTATCACTTTATCGTTTTTGCAATTCAAGGAGCACGGACATGATGGCAATTTTGGGAACCATTTTTATCGGTTTGATCGTCGGTTTTATTGCGCGGGCGATCAAGCCCGGCGACGACAAACTCGGCTGGATCATGACGGCCATTTTGGGTGTGGCCGGGTCGTTTTTGGCCAGCTATGCAGGCAAGGCGCTTGGCCTGTACACACAGGGGCAGGTGGCGGGCTTTGTTGCCTCCGTGGTCGGGGCTGTTGTTCTGTTGTTTGTTTACGCGCTGGTAAAAAGCAAAGCCAAGTAATTTTTTCTATCTTTGAAAGCTCCCATGAAAATCGAAACCATTGCCGTCCACGGCGGCTACAGCCCAGACCCAACCACCAAAGCAGTCGCGGTACCCATCTACCAAACGGTAGCTTTTGCGTTTGACAACACGCAGCACGGCGCAGACTTGTTTGACCTGAAAGTGGCGGGCAATATTTACAGCCGCATCATGAACCCGACCAACGCGGTGCTTGAAGGCCGCGTGGCTGCGCTTGAAGGTGGCATTGGCGCGCTGGCAGTGGCGTCCGGCATGTCGGCTATTGCCTACGCTATTCAAACCATAGCTGAAGCGGGTGACAACATCGTGTCTGCGTCGCAGCTTTACGGCGGCACCTACAACCTGTTTGCGCATACTTTTCCGCAAATGGGGCTTACAGTGCGCTTTGCTGATGCGAGCAAGCCAGAGTCTTTTGCACAGCATATTGATGCGCGCACCAAAGCGATTTACTGCGAGTCTGTTGGCAACCCGTTGGGCAACGTGACTGATATTGCTGCACTTAGCAAAGTGGCGCACGCCCACGGCCTGCCATTGATTGTGGACAATACCGTTCCCAGCCCGTACCTGTGCCGCCCGTTTGAACATGGTGCCGACATCATCGTGCACTCGCTGACCAAGTATTTGGGCGGCCACGGCACCAGCATTGGCGGCGCGATTGTTGATTCAGGCAAGTTCGCCTGGGCCGAGCACAAAGAGCGCTTCAAGCGCCTGAACGAGCCTGACGTCAGCTACCACGGCGTGGTGTACACCGAGGCGTTGGGCGCAGCCGCTTACATTGGCCGCGCCCGTGTGGTGCCGTTGCGCAATCTGGGCGCAGCACTAAGCCCCATGAACGCGTTTCAAATTTTGCAGGGCATCGAAACGCTGGCGTTGCGTATGGACCGTATTTGTGAAAACACCCTGGCGATTGCCAAGCATTTGAAGTCGCACCCGAAAGTCAGTTGGCTGAATTACGCCGGCCTGCCAGACCACCCCGACCACGCACTGGTGCAGAGGCAGATGGGCGGGCGTGCTTCGGGTTTGGTGAGCTTTGGTTTAAAGGCCGCTGACAGCATGGCTGCAGGCGCCAAGTTTCAAGATGCTTTGAATCTGTTCACTCGCCTGGTGAATATTGGCGATGCAAAGTCACTCGCCTGCCACCCGGCCAGCACCACGCACCGTCAGCTCAACCCCGACGAGCTGGCCAAAGCAGGCGTCAAGCCTGACATGGTGCGCTTGTCGATTGGTATTGAGCACATTGATGATTTGATGGCGGATTTGGATCAGGCGCTGGCGTTGGTTTAAGCGTCAAGAATGTTTGTAATTGGGCGCAAGCAGCTATGTTTTACGTAGCTGCGTGCGCCCGTAATTATTGAGCTACAGCCTATTTTCTCTCTTAATTTTGCCGTATTGACTGTATGCCACGCCTCAACCCATTGCCGCCTGAATCCACGCCTGAACTCAAGCCGCATTTCGATTTTTTCTTGACCACGCTGGGCTTTACGCCCAACAGCGTGCTGACCATGCAGCGCAAACCCAAGCTGGTGCAGGCGCTGGCGCAACTCAATGCAGCGGTGATGGACCCTGCAGGCGAAGTTGATTTGGGCTTCCGGCGGCTGATAGGTTTTGTTGCCAGCCAGGTGTCCGGCTGCTTGTATTGCCAGGCGCATACGTTGCTAGGCGCTAAAAACTTCGGCATTTCTGAGGCCAAACTCGCTGATGTGTGGACCTACGCCACCAGCCCGCTGTACAGTGCCAAAGAGCGCTTGGCGCTCGACTTTGCACTGGCCGCTGCCACTCAACCCAATGCAGTAACAGACGCGCAGTTTGCCGAGCTACAGCAGCACTGGAGCGACAGCGAGATCACTGAAATACTGGGCGTAGTGGCGATGTTCGCTTTTTTAAACCGCTGGAACGACACCATGGCCACGCCACTAGAAACAACACCCGAAGCGGTAGCGCAAACCGCACTGGGCGAGCGCGGCTGGACGGCTGGCAAGCATCTTGCGGGCTGAGCAGGCAGTTGTAATTCGCTATTTTTTTAATAGCTGCTCGCGCCCGAATCTATTGGGCCATAGCGCTGTATTGCACTCAAAAACAAGCTCTAAACTCGTTCAAAACTGCTAAAAGAAGCAGTTTTAGAGTGCCAATTAGCCCTCTTGCCCAATAGATACGGGCGCGAGCAGCTCCTGAATATATAGCGTTCAGTGTGCCCTTAAGCGTAGTCACTCACAGGCACGCAGCTGCACATCAAGTTCCTGTCGCCGTACACGTTGTCTACCCGGCCGGTGGTGGGCCAATATTTTGAAGTTTTAAGAGCCGCTACCGGAAAGGCCGCTACCTCACGCGAATACGGCTTGTTCCACTCTGCG
>JANMWH010000037.1:0-5015 GCA_031393945.1 Polaromonas sp.
GCCACGCCGTCAAAACTGGCGATGCCGTTGTCAACCGTCACCAACACGTCTGCACCGCTGGCTTTGACGCGATCGGCAATCGGGGCCGTCAGGCCATACCCATCGACCACGCGGTCGGGCACGAGGTAACTTACTTTTGAAGCGCCGAGCAACTTGAGCCCGCGCATACCGACTGCGCAGGCGGTTGCGCCATCGCAGTCGTAGTCGGCCACGATGCAGATGTGTTTGCCTGCAGCAATGGCATCAGCCAGCAGAACGGCGGCTTTTTTCGCGCCCACCAGCGTGGTGGGGCTGAGCAGCCGCGCCAACCCTTCGTCTAGTTCATCAGCCGTGCGCACGCCGCGCGCTGCATACAGTTGCGCCAGCAGTGGGTGAACACCTGCTTGCTGCAATGCCCATGCGGCGCGGGGTGGAACGTCTCTTACGTGAATTTTCATACTACTCTTATTGTTATAGCTGCTTGAGCAGGTAGTCCATCGACTGCAGCTTGAAAGCGCTTTTGATTTTTGAAAAAATGCTGTGCCCGGCAGTTTCAAAGGTTACGGCGTTGGATTCGCCACACAAGCTGATGCGTACGGTTTGCCCGTTTTGTTGCAGGCTTAAAAATCGCGTTAAGTCGGTTGCATCAAGCTGCGCCCAACCTGCCGCAAATGCTGCCCAGTCATCAGTGAATGCGGCGGGCGCCAGAGCCCGGTTGACGGTGACTAATGGATTCAAATCAGCGGCTTGGCTTAATGCGCCGGTGCCGCTTAGCCAAAACGAATTAATCGTTAGCTGCCGCTTTTCAACCCTGGCGTCGTTAATGCGGTGGGCGTACAGCAGCATTTGCATTTCGTTTTGCAGCAGTTTGATGGCCTTTGACTGCGGCAGCAGGGGGTCAACATTGCGGCCCATGGCGCGGTCAAGCGATGCAGTGGGCAGGGCCTTAAACACGGCGCCTTCAGCCAGCCACTGGCTTGGCTTCCCCTCTTGATAGTGCAGCGTGATGCCTTCAGTAGCAAAGTAGGGTTGCATGTCGGCCAGCAGCGTGCGTGACTCGTCTGGCGTTATGTCTAATGCAGCAGGGTCTGTCAATGTGGCGTGTTCGCGGCCCATAGACCAGTGGCACAGCGTGATGAAAGCCCAGGCTTGGTTTGGGGTCGCCTTGGCTTCAAACGCAGCCCAGGGTAGCAAGCCGTCGGTCGGTGTCGAGCTTCCAGTAATGCGCAATGCCTTGGCCAGAACCCTTTCATGCGGCGGCGACAAGCTGGTAAGCGTGCCGGAATCAGTTGCCACCAGCTTCATGCCGCGCATCAATTTGGCCAGGTTTTTTGGCTCTAGCGGCGCTTTGGCTTGTAACCAGGTGCTTGGACTACAGCCAGCAAAGGCAACTATTAGGTGTGGCGTTGTGTCAATGAGCATTGGCGTATTGTCCGGGATGCCACAATTAACAGTTATGCGATTACCTTATGAACTGATTTTGGGCTGGCGCTACACCCGCGCTGGCCGCGCAACCCGCCGCAACGGTTTTATATCGTTTATCTCTGGCGTGTCGATGCTGGGCATTGCGCTGGGCGTGGCGGCACTCATCATTGTGCTCAGTGTGATGAACGGTTTTCAAAAAGAAGTGCGTGACCGCATGCTGGGCGTTATTTCGCACATTGAAGTGTTTGCCCCCAACGGCGCGGCGCTGCCCGACCCGCAAAAAACACTGGCAGAGATCAAAGCCAATAAAAACGTGGTGGGCGCTGCAACTTTTATAGCTGCTCAGGCTCTTTTGGCGAGGGGTGAGGACATGAAAGGCACGCTGGTACGCGGCATTGACCCGGCGTTGGAAGGGCAAGTCACTGACTTGGCTGCTACGTCTGGCCCGACCCTAGCCAAGTTAATTCCAGGCGAATTTGGCGTGGTGCTGGGCGGTGAGCTGGCACGTGCCATGGGCGTGCGAGAGGGCGACACGGTGACGCTGATTGCGCCCAGTGGGCAAGTCACCCCAGCAGGCGTGGTGCCGCGCCTCAAGCAAATGAAAGTGGTGGGCACTTTTGATTCAGGCCACTATGAATACGACTCGGCACTGGTCATGCTGCACCAGGACGACGCTGCCAAAATCTTCAGACTTGAAGGGCCAACGGGCATCCGCATCAAGCTACGTGACCTGCACCAGGCGCGTGAGGTGGCGCAAGAGCTTTCGCGCACGTTAAGCGGCGATTTACTGATACGCGACTGGACGCGGCAAAACAAAACCTGGTTTGCCGCAGTGCAGCTTGAAAAACGCATGATGTTCATCATCCTCACGCTGATTGTTGCTGTAGCGGCGTTTAACCTCGTGTCAACACTGGTGATGACGGTAACCGACAAGCGCGCCGACATCGCCATTTTGCGCACGCTGGGAGCCAGCCCGAAAAGCATCATGGGCATATTTGTAGTGCAGGGCGCCATGGTCGGTGTGATTGGCACGCTGGCCGGGCTGCTGTTGGGGCTGGGCATTGCGTTCAATATTGACGTGATCGTGCCGGCGCTGGAAAAGCTGCTCAGCGCGAATTTTTTACCCAAGGACATTTACCTCATCAGCCGCATGCCAAGCGAGCCGCTGTACGCCGACATCATGCCAATCGCCGTGATTGCTCTGGTGCTGGCTTTTTTGTCCACGCTCTACCCGAGCTGGCGCGCCAGCCGGGTGAATCCTGCGGAGGCGTTGCGTTATGAATGATCGCGCTTTTTCTTCACTCCCTCTCCCCTTGGGAGAGGGCAGGGGTGAGGGCTCCCCGACTGTCTTGCAAGCCACAGGCCTCACCAAGCGCTTCATAGAAGGCCGCTTGGACGTCACCGTGCTCAAAGGCGTAGACCTGCAAGTCAACGCAGGCGACACCATTGCCATCGTCGGTGCATCAGGCTCAGGCAAAAGCACGCTGCTGCACCTGATGGGCGGGCTAGACGCACCCACAAGCGGGCAGGTGGTGCTCAAAGGGCAAGACCTGTCAACGCTAACGCCGCAACTGCAGGGCCAATTGCGAAACCAGCACTTGGGTTTTGTGTACCAGTTTCATCATTTACTGCCGGAGTTCAGTGCGCTTGATAACGTTGCCATGCCGCTGTGGATTCGGCGTATGGCGCCGGAAGAATCAGCGCAGGTAGCTACTAAAATGCTAGCGAGCGTGGGCTTGAAAGATCGCCTGCATCACCGCCCGGCGGAGCTCTCAGGCGGGGAGCGTCAGCGCGTCGCGATTGCACGCGCGCTCGTCACCCAACCCGCCTGCGTGCTGGCCGATGAACCCACCGGCAATCTCGACAGGTCAACCGCTGAAGGCGTGTTTGAACTGATGCTGCAGCTCGCACGTGACCAAGGCACAGCGTTCATCATGGTCACGCATGACGAGTCACTGGCAGCGCGTTGTGCGCGGCGGTGTCGGTTGGTTGAGGGGCGGGTGTTTGAAAATGTCTGACCACTACACGACCCTAGGCCTGAACAGCGCCGCTACGCTTGCTGATGTCAAAAAGGCGTTTCGCCAAAAAGCGTCGTTTTATCACCCGGACAGGAACACAGCTGACGATGCGGCTGTACGCTTCAGGGCTGTACAAGAGGCCTATGACGTGCTGTCTGACGCTGATAAACGCCAAGCCTATGACGATAACCGACGCCGTAATTTGCTGGACGACCCGCAAGATACAGCCCGGGAAATTTGGCAGATCTATTTTAAAACCGTTGTTTAACTTTTCCCAATCGACCCCACATCCGACTCATGGCTTCACCTTTTTTTAAAAACTTGCGCTCTGCCTACCAGGCCGAACTTGACGACTTGACCTTTGACTCTGAAGGCAAGGACGTTTTGCGGCAGCGGCTGGCCGATAAACGCCAAGAAATAGGATTTTTGGTGAAAATGATGGAGCTCAGCCCCGAGATGGTGGCGGTTGTTTTTCACCAAGGTTTCGCTTTTAAATCGCCGGCTGTGATGGACGACTTGCTCAGCTTTGAAGCCGACGAGCTGCCCGACTGGAGCAGCTTGACTGGCGATGTGTCGCTAGCCCCGTGGGCACAGGACTTGGCCGATGCTGTGTTGGCAGAGCCAGGCGGCGAGCGATTTTTGACGTTAGCGGCCAGCCTTGAATACATGGCGGGCAGGCCTTTAGCTAAGGGCGACGAAGCAGACGATGAAGAGCTTGATGAAGAAGACGAGTTTGACGGCGACGCCGAAGAGCGGGCCGATGCCAAAGCCCGCAAAGAAGCGGGCGACGATTGGATGGCGGAGCAAGGCTTTGACAGGAAAGAGTGACCATGACCACATCAACCAATAACTTGGCCCTCATTACAAAAACCCAAACCCTGATCGCAGCCGGCGACATTGTGGGCGCTGAAGGCGCGTTGGTCGAGCTGGCTGACGCTGAAGGCGATTCCGCGCTGATGGTGGTGCTGGAGCAGCTGCCCGCCAAAGATGTGCTGGCCATCATTCGTGAATACGACGGCTCCAAAGAATCCGTCATTAATTTGCTGGTCACGCCGGAGCAATTTGCTCGTGCCGTCGTGATTGAAAAGCAGTACAAAGACCTGACCCGCACGCACTTGCGCGGCATGATGAACTCGATTATTTTTCGCGATGATGCAGACCCTGTCGCGTTTTTAACCGCGATTGGCGACCTGGAGGGCGGAAGCGACGCGTTGGCTGATTATTTTTCTGAAAAGTGGAGCCGGGTAGAGGCATTTGCGCGCAGCGGCCTGTTTGACGCGATGGAAGACCACGGCGAAATGTTGTCGCAGTCGGCGCTGCTGGCTTCAGCCTACGCCAGACCAAAAGTAGAGCAGGACGAAATAGCCGACCAGGACTGGATGCAGCTAGCGTGGATTTTGCGCTACGAGCTGCCCGACTTGTTTATTGAAATGTTGATGGTGCTGCGCGCCAAAGCCAGCGCGTTTGACGCAGGCTTTGGCGACGAAGAAGAGCCAGAAGAAGACGACGGAAAAGTAGAAACGGGCGACACTGATCGCGGTAAAGCCACGCCGATCAAACGCGATTCTGACGAAGAGTCGGCCATCTAACGAA
>JANMWH010000294.1:0-8257 GCA_031393945.1 Polaromonas sp.
CCATCAGCGCAGCGCCCACCAAAGCCAGCCTGCAGCTAAGCGTGGTGCAGCGCCGCCAGCGCGCGCCTGCTGTGTCGAATGAATATAAATAAAAACCGCCGATAGTCCAATAAATACGAGCTTAAGCAGCTATCAATTAAATAGCTAAAAAACTCCACTACTGCCGAGCAGTTCGCACATTAGCCGGCAACTGCGCAGGGTAACTGCACCTGAAGGGATTAATGTCCAGGCCGCCGCGGCGGGTGTACCTGGCGTACACCGACAGCTTGATGGGTTTGCAGCGGGTCCACACATCCATGAAAATTCGCTCTACACATTGCTCATGAAATTCGTTGTGATTGCGAAAGCTCACCAGGTATTGCAGCAGCCCTTCCTGGTTGATTTGCGGGCCGGTGTAGGCAATTTGCACGCTGCCCCAGTCGGGCTGGCTGGTGACCAGGCAATTGCTTTTTAGCAAATTGCTGGTTAGCGTTTCACTCACTGGGACTTCGTCAAATTCAGCAAACAGCAGCTCAGGCGCTGGCGTGTAGTGCAGGCATTCAATGTCTAGCCGGTCAAGGTTGATGCCGTCCATTTCTTCAATGGGTTCGCGGTCAAACAGCTCGGGGCCCAGCGTTTTAATGCCCACAGCGCCGCCCACTACCGCATTAAGGTCTGCCCGAATGCGCTCGCGCACTTCTCGTGCATCAAGAAATCGGGTGTTGTTAAAGCTGTTCAGGTACAGCTTGAAGGACTTGCTTTCAACAATGTGCGTTGACTCGCACGGCACGGTGACGTGGGCCAGCGCTACTTGCGGCTTGCCGCGAAGATTCAGCCAGCTGAGCTCGTAGGCTGTCCACATGTCGGCGCCGAAAAACGGCTGCGCATCCGCCACACCGAGTTCAGCGCGCTTGTCGGCCCGGGCAATGGGGAACAGCAGGGACGCGTCGTACTGATCAACATAGGCTGAGGCTTTGCCAAGCTGCGATTGTTCGGGGGTGTTCATGCGAGCGCTTCCGGTTTGTTTTGCACGCTGGCCAAATGGGGCAGCATTTCGAGCAGCACTCGCTCAACGACCCCGGGCGGCAAATCGTGGCCCATGCCTTCAATGCCGACCAGGCGCGCGCCGGGTATGCGCCGCGCGGTGTCCTCGCCGCAGGCATACGGCACCAGTGGGTCCGCCTTGCCGTGCAGCACAAGCGTAGGGGCGCTGATGGCTTTGAGCTGGCTGGCGCGGTCGCTGTCAGCGGCAATGGCCACCATTTGCCGCAACAGACCATTGGGGTTGAAGCTGCGCTGGGTTGACTGCGTCACGCGCTCACGCAAAAAAGCTTCGTCAGTCGGGAAACCCGGGCTGCCAATGGCCTGAAACAATTTAACTGAGTGGTCAATGGCCGCTTGCTGGGTAGCCTCGAGGCCCTTGCCTTTGATGACCGGTCGCTTGAGCATTTGGCGGGTAACGGCGGCATCAGCCGTGGGCAAACCTCGCGCACCGCTAGAGCTCATGATGCTGGTCAAACTCAACACCCGGTGGGGCGCGAGCAGTGCCGCGCGCTGCGCAACCATGCCGCCCATGCTGACACCGACGATGTGCGCCTTGTCAATGCCCAACGCGTCCAGCACGCCAATCGCGTCTTGCGCCATGTCGCTTAAGCTGTAAGGCGCTTTAACCGGCAGGCCCAGCTTGTACTTCAGGCCCTGCCATAGCAAGTTGGGTTTGCCCAGCGCATGGAGGTGGTCGCTCAGGCCGCTGTCGCGGTTGTCAAACCGAATGACGCGAAAGCCGGCGTTCATTAAACCGCGCACCATGCCGGGCGGCCAGGCGATCAGCTGCATGCCCAGCCCCATGATTAGCAAAACCACAGGCAAATGAGTGGCGTCAGGGGCTGAATCTTCGACTTTGATTTGGATATTATTTGCTCTTAATTTCATAGCTGCTTGCGCCCGTATTTATTGGCTTAAAGACCTATTTTAACGCCTAAATTAAGATTAATTCAGGCAAATGCGTGTTGCCGCAGCCATTTGGTGGCAATCCACTTTTCACCGCGCTCCACTGGCGCACCCCCGTGCAATGACAAGCTTGACGGCTGCGGCTGAGGGTAGCTGAAAAACACGGCGTGGCCGCGCTGCGGCGCAACGTCAAGCGCCAAGTCGGGGAACACCGTTGCCCCGCCCGCCTCGGGCGATTGCAGGTAAATAATTAAAGTCGCCACGCGCTGACCGCCACGCGCCAGCAGCGCGGGCGTACCCGCCTCCAGCGGGTCAAAGTAATCGTAATGCGGCGCGTACTGCCCGCCTTTGGAGTAGCGCAGCACCTGCAAGCCCTCGCCATTAGCTTGTGGCCAGCGCAGCAGTTTGGCGATGCGGGCTTCTACCCGGTGCACCACCTCGTTTTCAGAACGCTCAAAAAACATGCCCTGACTGGTGCGGTCAGCATGCAGCAACTCATTGCCGGTGCGCACGTCGACGGTCAATGACCGGGACAGCCGCGGGGTAGCAGCAGCTATCAAGGCCTCACATTCAGCGCCAGTTAACAAATTGGCAAACACCACCAGCTCGGGGGCGTGCTGCCTGCTGAGCACTTCAACCCATTTGTCGCCGCCGTCTAGCGTTGCGCCTGCACCCCCAAAAGATGGACACGGCATGGGGCACGGCAAGGCCGCTGCCAGAGTCATGCCAACTTGCGCCTGAACACGAGCTTGTCTAACGTTGAAACGCCAGACGCAAAACGCCAGCCTTCAGCATCAAAGCCCTCTAGTTTTTTAACGCTGGTGATTTTCTTTTCAACCGCATAGCGCACCATCAGGCCGCGCGCCCGCTTGGCGTTAAAGCTGATGATTTTGTACTTGCCGCCTGCATCGCCATCTGCACCGCCTGCGCTTTTGAAATCTTCAAACACGCAGCTCACCACGCGCGCTTTTAACGCTTTCAAGTCAATTGCCTTGAAGTACTCTTGACTGGCCAAATTTACAACCACGGGTGCAGAGCTGCCCAAGCGGTCATTGAGATAAGCCGACAGCTGCGCGCCCCAAAACTGATACAGGTTGCGCCCTTTCGGCGTGTGCAGGGCGGTGCCCATTTCAAGCCGGTACGGCTGCATTAAATCAAGCGGCCGGAGCACGCCGTACAAACCGCTGAGTATGCAAACATGCTCTTGCGCCCAATTGAGCTGGGCTGCGCTCAAGGTTTTGGCGTTTAAGCCCTCGTACACGTCGCCGTTAAAAGCCAGCAGCGCCTGCTTTGAATTGTTGACACTGACCTTTTTAGACCACGCCCGGTAGCGCGCCACATTCAGGCTAGACAGCGCGCTAGACAAACTCATCAGCCCGGCAATGTCTTGCGGTGACTGGGTTTTAAGCACATCAATCAAGGCTGCCGACTGCTTGACGAAAAGCGGCTGCGTGTGCGTGGCAACTTGTGCTGGCGTGGTGTAGTCAAGCGACTTGGCGGGAGAAATCAAAAAAAGCATGATGTGGAAAATAAATGAAGCAACGAATCGACTTTACCGCTGCAGGCGCACACTCGGCTGACCCTGCCCGCAAACACCTATGCTATGTTTTAAATAGCTGCTTGCGCTCGTATTGATTGGGCTATAACTGATTTTACCTATATTCTGTCGCGGTGGGAGATTTCAACCACCACCGCACGGGCTGCCAGCTGCGCCACCAGGGCCTCGGCGCTAGCGCGGTTTTTGGCGTCTAAATTGGCGTCCCATTCGTCCAGCAAGTACACAGCGGCTTGGGTGCGGTTAACTATTTCTTGCAGCGACTTCAACTGCCGCTCGCCAGATGAAAAGCCGTGCACTTTAGGCGTGGCTAAAGCGCCATCGGCCTGCGCCGTCTCGTGGCCTGCGTCTTCGCTTTCCTCTTCAGCATCCTCCCCCGGCCCGGTCGCGCCTGAAAATGCAAACGCAAGCTTGTCACTGGTGGGCCAGTAAAAAGCGTTGGGGCCGAGCTTGGCTTTCAGGGCCACCAGCAGGGTTGACTTGCCCGAGCCGTTGCGCCCGCGCACCAGCAAGCGGCCACGCGGCTGGGCGGCAACCTCTGCCAGCGCTTGCTCCACGCTGGTACACGGCACGGCGTGCGCGCCGCTGGAAATGGCCACGCCGTCAAACCGAATGCGGTCATTAAAATTAGCGTCTGGCGCTGGCCGCATCGCAGCACAAGCACCCGTGGTGCGGGTCCACACGGCCAGCAAGTCGTTCCAGCCGCTGGCCAGCCCGTGCACGTTGTAAGACAAGTCAATTTGCCGGGGCAGCGTAGCGGCCAGCGCGATCAACAGGCCAGTGTCCGCTACGTTGCGCCCAGCAATCCAGGCCAGATAGCTAAACACCACTACCAACGCAAAAATGCCGCTGACCGCCGCGATTCCCTCGCGCGCCAAAATTGCCTTGATTTGCGCGCCCAATGCATCGCGCAGCCGCTGCTTGAACCCGGCGTGCCACAAGCGGTAGTTGTACCGGTTGCCCGCCGTGATGTTGTCCCAGGCCGTGTAGGTGTGCGCCGTCATGCGGTTGGAGGTGCGCTGCTGCTCCAGGTAAGCGCCAGCCACCGGGCGGCGCACCAGGTACTGCAAACCCAGCAGCACAACAAACACGCCCGCGTAAACGGCCGGCAGCCCGGCATCAATGGCAAAGCCCAACACAATGCTGTTAAAAATCAACCCGAAAAAAAGTTTTAAGTCAGCCTCCAGTTCATAGACCAGCTCAAAAAATATTTGAAAAGTCTCGTTGGTTAAAAACGGCTCAACATGGTCGCGCTGGGCTTTGTCACCCAGCAGCGCGGGCTGGCCGCGGTTGTCGCGCGCAAAGCGCAACATGTAACGCCCGTAAGCACCAAAGCCGGCCCGCTCGGCAAAAATCCAGCTGGTGGCCCCCACGATGTAGGACACCGATTGCGCCAACACAATCCACACAAAATCTGAAATCAAAAACTCTTGGTCGGCTACGTCACGGCCAGCATTGATGATGAGGCCCGTTGTCGCCGCCGCCAGCCCAGCCTCCACAATCAAAAAAGCCAGCATCCAGTAAAACGGCCGACACAACAAAAACCGCAAAAAATCGATGTTGCGGTAGCGCGCGGGGCCGCTACCAGCGGGCAAACGGGTAGGCTGCGGGGGACTTAAGCTGGGGGTAGTTGGCAACGGTGTGGTCATAGCAGCACAATTTCAAAAAATTTCAACTATTTATCAATTACTGTCAACCTTGGCGCTAACTAGTCCGTTGCATAATACGTTGCCTGGCTGCAAGATTAGCTCTCAAAGCAAGTCTTTTGGCGTAGCAATACGAAGCGCGGGTTACATGATTTTTTCATGCCTTGCAAAACTAGTTAATTTACTTTTAGGACAACACCATGAACAACGCTACTGCCAAGCCAAAGAAAACCAAAAAGCCAGCTAAAAAAGCACCGGCCAAGTGAATTGATGCGTTGATTTCAACGCAGCTTTTCAAAAAATAGCCCGCCAAAAGCGGGCTTTTTTACGTCTGCTTTTTAACCTCTGTGTTTTGATCCGGCCGTTATGAGACAAAATTACGCGTGGCCATTCCCCAATCTTTCGTTCAAGAACTGTTAGCCCGCGCCGACATTGTCGACATTGTGGGCCGCCACGTGCAGCTGAAAAAAGGCGGCGCCAATTTCATGGGACTGTGCCCGTTTCATGGCGAGAAGTCGCCGTCGTTCAGCGTCAGCCCGGCCAAACAGTTTTACCACTGCTTTGGCTGTGGCAAAAACGGCAATGCCATCAGCTTTTTGATGGATCACGCCGGCATGTCGTTCGTTGAATCGGTCAAAGACCTGGCCCAGCAATACGGCCTGCAGGTGCCTGAGGACGACGTGTCCCCTCAAGACCGGGCCAAAGCCGCGCAAATGCGCGAGCAACAATCCACGTTGACCAGCGTGCTGGAAAAAGCTGGCATTGCTTACATCAAGCACCTGCGCAATACGCCCAAGGCGGTTGATTACTTCAAAGGCCGGGGCCTGTCGGGCGAAATTGCCAAGACCTTTGGCTTGGGCTACGCGCCTGAAGGCTGGCGCAGCCTGGCCAGCGTGTTTGCGGACTACAACGACCCGTTGCTGGTTGAAAGTGGCCTGGTTATTACTGGCGAGCCCGGGGAAGAAAACGCTGCCGGGGAGGCCAAACGTTACGACCGCTTCCGCGACAGAGTGATGTTCCCGATTCGCAACGTCAAAGGCGAGTGTATTGGCTTTGGTGGGCGGGTGTTTGGCGACGAAAAACCCAAATATTTGAACTCCCCTGAAACGCCGGTTTTCAGCAAAGGCCGAGAGTTGTATGGCCTGTTTGAGGCGCGCACCGCCCTTCGAGAACACGGCTACGCGCTGGTCACCGAAGGTTACATGGACGTGGTGGCGCTGGCACAAATGGGCTTTGCCAATGCGGTAGCCACGCTGGGCACCGCCTGCACGGCAGACCACGTGCAAAAACTGTTTCGCTTTACCGATTCAGTCGTGTTCAGTTTTGATGGCGACAGCGCTGGGCTTCGCGCTGCCCGCAAGGCGCTCGATGCAGCCCTGCCGTTCGCCACCGACGTGCGCAACGTTAAATTCTTGTTTTTGCCGGCCGAGCACGACCCCGACAGCTTTGTGCGGGAGCACGGCAAAGACGGCTTTGCCGAGGCGGTGGCCAAAGCCATGCCGCTCAGCAAATTCATGCTGGAAGCTGCGGCAGACGGCTGCGATTTAGACACCGCCGAAGGCTTGGCCCGCCTGACCAGCCAGGTTGGCCCCATGTGGGTCAAACTGCCTGACGGCGCATTTAAAAAGCAAATGCTGGCGGTGATTGCCGAGAAGGTGCAGCTGGACAGCCGCGACCTCGAGCAAGCCTGGCAGCCGGCCCAAAACAGTTACAGAAACGGCTACAAAGATAGCTATAAAAGTAATAGCTACTCGCGCCCTAAAAAAGGCGGCTACAACCCTGAAACGGCGTCAAAAACAGCTCAAAACGGGGCAGAAAGCGCTGACGCCGCCTACCCAGACGAGCTCGACTACCCCAACAGCTTTGAAAGCGATTATTCGGGCTCTGAGCCGCACTTTGCACCGCCCGTAGCAGCCACCATCAAAACGCCGCGCCGGGTGGCTGGCCGCCTGCAGCCCGCCAGCCGGGAAGACCGCGTGCTGCGCCTGCTGCTGACAGAAGCGCAAAGCTGGGACAAACTGAGCGCCGAAGAACACGCGCTGCTTTGCAGCTTGCCCGCGCCGCACGGCCCCCTGTTTGCCTGGCTGGAAAGCCAGTTGCACGACCACGGCCCGCAGCCCTGGGCCGCCCTGCGCGAAGGCCTGCGAGGCCACGCTTTTGAGGGCCACGCCACGGCCCAATTGGCACAAATTCCCGAGGGCATTGAAAGCGACTGGTCAGAAGTGCGCAGCATTCTTGCCCAACTCCTCAAACTTAGCCAACAGCGCGAATTAAACGAGCTGGCCCAGCGCGCCGCCACTGATCCACTTGCCATGCAGCGCTACAAAGCCCTGAGTGCCCAGCTGCGGGGCTAGCCTTTTCAGGCAGCTTAAAACCGACAAAACCGTACAAAAAAACCGCCTAAAAATGAGGCGTTAGGGTATAATCCGCTTTTCGACACAGCAAGCGCGACAGCAACACGTCCGGCACAGGCCTTCCGCACACACGGAAATTTAGCTTCTAAAGCAACGGCCACCCCACCGCAACGACTGCATTCCAAATGTTCGCCCCAACAGCTTGCTTGACGCCCCTCGCTGGGGAAACCAATTAATTCCCCTAACCGGGGAAATTATTTAATTCCCTAGTCGGGAAATCATTTAATTTCCCAACCGGGAAATCACTTTTTGTTTGTGTTTAGCGTTTTAACGTTTTCGTCATCCGGAGAGCCCGCCATGCCTTTGCAAAAATCAAAAAAACCTGCTGCTAAAACTGTGGTGAAAACGGCTGTAACAGCCGCAGTTAAACCAGCCGTGAAGCCAGCAGTTAAACGAAGCGCCAAAGCGACTGTTGAGGCAAAAGCATCGGTAAAAATTCTCGCCAAACCGGCGGCCAAGCCGGCAGCGGTTGATAAAACGAAAAAAGTCACCACCTCTTCCCTGTCCAGCAAGCTAGCGGCAAACCCTGAAAAAAAGCCAGCCGCCACGCTTGCGCCAAAGTCACCCGCAAAGAAAGCCCCGTCCGTGCCCCTTAAGACTCCCCCTGCAGCCGCTATTGAAGTGCCCTTGAAAAAGAAACCCGGCCGCCCGCCGAAAAACGCCACGCCTGACGATGGCGCAGCGACTGCCGGCGCTAAGCGCGGCCGCAAAGC
>JANMWH010000040.1:0-10662 GCA_031393945.1 Polaromonas sp.
CTGGCAACCGGGCTGCACACGGGCACGTACACATCAATGCTTTCGCGCTTGATCAGCTCAAGCAACTCGCTTTGGTAATCAGCCGCGCCAGACTTGGGCAGCGTGTAAAAACGGTCAACTGCCCGCGAAAATCGGTGCCCAATCAGCCAGTAGGAATGGCTTTCAACCAGCACAACCCGGTGCCCGGCTTTGTAAAATAGGCGCGCCAACTGCAGCGCCTTGGTCATTTTTCCGCCGCTGATCAACACCACTTTTGCATCGGTAAGCACTGGCGGCACAAACCCGATTTTTAGCCAGCGCATGATGCCGTGATAACCAATGGCCACAGCCACCAGCGCCGCATTGACAGGCAGCACCAGTCCCAGCAACAGCAGGGTTGCAACGGTTTTGGCTGTTGATCGCGCGGATTGAAACATCAAATAGAAGGTGGACGGCAAACGTCAGCTGGCAAACGTCAGGTGTTGGGCGGCGGCAACTGCTAACGCCTGCGGATCAGGCTCAGGCCATCGCGCAAGGGGAGCACGACTTGCACAACCCGAGGATCATGACTGACGCTGCGGTTAAAAGCGGCAATCGCAATGCCGTTGGCAGACTGCGTTGCCGCCATATAGGGCTGGCCTTGCAAGAGTGTGTTGTCAACGCAAATCAAACCGTGGGGGGCCAGCAACGAGCCTTCCAGCGCGATGTCCAGATAGGCCTGGTAGCCTGCCTTGTCGGCGTCGATGAATATCAAATCAAACGATTCACGGGCATCGCTCAGGCGGCGGACTGAGTCAAGCGCATTGCCCACCAGCACGCTGATTTTGTGCTGATGCGCGGTACGCGCAAACTGGGCCTCGGCAAAGCTGGCCGCGAAGGAATCAATCTCACACGCGACAAGGCGGCCGTCGTCGGGCAGTGCCTCGGCCATTGCCAGGGCTGAATAGCCGGTAAAAAGGCCAATTTCAAGAATACGCGTGGCCCGTATGGCACCCACCAGCATTTTTAAAAACTGCCCTTCGACATGGCCGGAGACCATTTCTGATTCCAGCTCAAGCGATGTGTCGCCGCTGCTAAAACGCGCTTTCCAGTCAGTGCTTTGGGTGCGCTCCACCAGCCGGGCCAGCTCAGGCGACTCGGGCGTTGTGCAGCTGGCAAGATAAGGCTCCAGTCCGTTAGCAAGTTGCTCAACTTCTTTAAGCGAATCCAAAAAATCAGCGTTGATTGAAGTCAGCCCATTTGCTTGCTCCAGCAGCTGCGTTAGCTTGGCAGCAATGATGCTGCCGGGTGAGACAGCGCGTAATTTTGTCTTTGTCTTTGCGTTTGCGTTTGCGTTTGCTTGGAGGGCGGCAGCGTTCATGGAGTGAATATCTAACTTTAGTTTTTATTGGCGAAAGGTCGTTAACAGTTGCCGGTAACAAACACAATAACTGCAGTGTTTGTAATGACAGTCAACGATGTTGTTGCTTACCTGAGCGGCAGCTAGAGGTGCTGAAGCGCTGCCGTGATCTACTTTTAGAGGAATGAAATCATCGCACGGCGTCCTTAAAACTTGCCCACGGGTCTTTTAATCAGCATCAAACTCTGTGGGGTATTCACGGACAAGACGCCGGGTTTTAATCAGTACGGTGAATCAACTCCGCACCAAATTGCCAGCAAAACCGTTTTGCGTAGCCTGTGCGGTACACATCTGCGTTTCTTCGCTTGATTAGACCGAGACCAGTCCGCTTTGATAACGCTCAGTTGTAACTTAGGTGTTTAAAAGTGAATGCGAATCTTGGCTTGTGCCTGCTGCCAGCGCAAATTATTGGGAAGCGCGGTGTCTGTACAACTAGTGCGATTTGTGCGATTCACGAAGCTTGCTAAGGCCAAATCGCTGCACCACATGCTTACGCGAGCTTTTTTTAAACGAAAAGCAGCTGTAGCCAAATAAATACGGGCGCAAGCAGCTATAAATTACATAGCGGATTAACCACGCAGCATGATGCGCTAAATTCGCTGAACCAAATCGATGTACTCGGCCACGGGTACTTCCTCTGCCCGCCGCTGCAAGTTAAACGTGCCACTGAAATTGCGCAGCTCCAGCCACTTGCCCAGCGAATGCCGCAGCAGTTTGCGCCGCTGGCTGAACGCCACGCGCACCAGTTCGCTGAACAACTTAACATCTACCGCTGCTGGCGCGACGTGCGGCAGCATGCGCACAATCGCGCTGTCAACGCGGGGCGGCGGGTCAAAACTGGTGGGCGGCACAAACAGCACGTTTTCCATCGCGTAGCGCCACTGCAGCATCACGCTCAGGCGGCTGTAGTCGCTGGTTGATGGCTTGGCCACCATGCGGTCAATCACTTCTTTTTGGAGCATGAAGTGCTGGTCTTGAACCCGGTCTGCCACGTCAAGCAAGTGAAACAAAATCGGCGTGGAAATGTTGTACGGCAGGTTGCCGACTATTCTGATGGGGGCGGCGGCCGAATCAGCCAGCGCGCCGAAATCAACCCGCAGCACGTCAGACTCAATCACGGTGAGCTCTGGTTTTTTTCGAAGAAGCACGGCCAAGTCGCGGTCCAGCTCAATAACCGTCAAATGCCCCAAGCGCTCGACTAGTGGCTGCGTCATGGCGCCCAAGCCAGGGCCAATTTCAATCATCGCTTGGCCGGCAGCAGGTGCAATGGCTTGAACGATGTCTTCAATAATGCCCCGGTCAGTCAGGAAGTGCTGGCCGAAGCGTTTGCGAGCGATGTGTTTCATACGGTGAGTGCTGTCATCGCTAGCTGTAAATCAAGCAGGGGCCGCGGGACTGGCTTTGCCAGGCCGCAGGCGCAGCCGGGTTATTGGGGTCAGACACCAATTTTGCCGCGTGCGATGCACGCCGCCCTTCGGGCAAGCCCCCGGCTTGGCAAATTTGGGCGCTGACCCCAAAAACCCTACGCGAAGCGAGCGACCGTGGGGGCAACATCACTGCGGTGGTTCGCGATATTCCACATAAGCCCGGCCGCGAATTTCTTGCGCCCACAGCGTATAGGCGTCTTCCTGCTTTTTCTCACGCAGTGTGGCGCGCACCATTTCACGTTGGTCTTTGGTCGACAGCTTGCTTTCGCGCCGCTCCATGACTTGAATCAAATGCACACCGAAGCGGGACACCAGCGGCTCAGACACCTGACCAGGCGCCAGGCCGTTCATGGCTTGCTCAAACTCGGGCACAAACATGCCGGGGTTGGCCCAGCCCAAGTCGCCACCGTCTTTAGCAGAACCATCGTCGCTGATGTCACGCGCCAACGCGGCAAACTCGGCCTGCCCAGCGGCTATGCGCTTTTTAGCGTCGGCCAACTTGGCTTTGGCAGACACTTCGCTTTGCTGCGGCGTTACCCGCAGCAAAATATGCCGCGCTTTGGTTTGCGTGATGTTCACGCTGGGCATGCCGGCTACGCGTTTTTCCAGCACCTTGAGCACGTGAAAACCAGCGCCGCTGCGCACTGGCTGCGTGACAGCACCTTCGCGCAAGTCTTTGGTCGCATCAACAAACAAGCTGGGGTAGCGCTCTGTGCTTTGCAGCCCCATCACGCCGCCTGTGGCGCGCGAAGGCGAATCAGAAAACTCCTTGGCCAGCGCCGCAAAATCGCCGCCGCCTCTAGCGCGGTCGGCGGCGGCTTGGGCCTTGGCCTGCAAAGTAGCAATCTGCGCGGCAGTCGCTATTTCTGGCACAGCGATCAATATTTGCGCCAGGTTGATGTCGGGTGTGGCCACCGCAGCGCCGCTTTCCTGGTCACGCAGAAACTGGTCAATGTCGGCATCGGTGATCGTGACGCGCGCTTCGACCTCGCGCTGGCGAAAGCGGTTGACCAGCAATTCGTCGCGCAGCTCGCCTTGAAACTTGGTAAACGACACGCCATCAGCCGTCAAGCGGCGGCGCATTTCGTCGACGGTCATTTGGTTTTGTTCGGCTACGCCTTGCACCGCGTTTTTAATGGCGTTTTCATCGACTCGCAAGCCCGACTGGCGTGCCGCTTGCAGCTGCGCTTTGTCGCTGATCAGGCGTTCGAGGATTTGGCGGGCCAGCTCAGCTCGCGACGGCAGCGCGCCGCCCTGCTGGGTGATTTGCTGCTCTGCACGCAGCATTTTCCCGCGCACCTCATTGTTGGTGAGCGGCTCTGAATTAACCACCGCCACAATAAAGTCAGCCGAACGCTGCGTGCTGGCATTCAGCAGCACCGCACTGCCAGGCGCCCCGCCAAATTGGCGTAAGGGGCCGTTTGAGGGGCGCAGGGTTTGCGCTTGCGCTGTGATTGCGGGCATCGCCATCAGCAGCACGGACAACAACTGGCAAGACAAAGCTAACTTAGCAAAGCTCGTTTTTTGAAACTCAAAATTATTCATAGTTGGTAAAGCGACTGGGCGCTGCGGTTTGATCACGTAAAAACTGGTAGCGCGGAATGTTGTTCTTCAATATTTCTAACGGGCTGGCCCCTAGGCGAGAAAACCCCACCAACTCAAGCTGGAACAGCAAACGGGTGTTGGCACTGGCGGTAGTGCTTTGCAAGCGCTGGAGCACTACTCGACCAATCCAGCAGCAGCCATCGTACTCAACGCCGACAACCGCATCAACCAGTTTTTTATCTTGAAAACTATAGTTCAAACGCCCCACGCCGTAGTAACGCCCACCGCCCTGGCCTTGCCCCGCGCCCAAGTCTTTGCCTTTGTCGCCCCACAAATCGTTCAACGGCCACTGCCAGCCGACATCAAGGGAATTACTGACGTCGCGCTGGCGCCTGAGCGCCGCGCTGACCACGCGGTAGTTGCTGGGGTTGTAACGCACTCCAAAGCTTGAGCGCTCAGACACCCGCAGCTTGGGGTTGTACTGCACGGTGCCATCAAATGACCACTGCGGCGCCCAATTAACCGTGGTGCCAAACAGCAGGTCGCTGATGCGGTCCGTGACGGGTAAGCCGCCCGGCAGGGTGACTTTTTGATCTGAAAAACGCAAACGCTGGGCCACGCCAACGCGAACCGACTCCTTACCCGATTCTGGGTTGATCAGTCGTGACGTGGCGCCCAGCGTCAGCAGATTGGCGTCAGAAAGCCGGTCATTGCCAACGAACGCGTTTTCCGTGAAAACGGTGGCAAAGTTAAAGTCATTTGAACCTGAATCGTAGTTGGGCAGCAAGGCTTGGTCACGAAACGGCGTGCGTACGTAAAACGCCCGGGGCTCAAGCGTTTGGGTAAAGTCGCGGCCAAAAAAACTGGCCTGGCGCTCGTACATTAAGCCGCTGTCAAGACTGAATGTGGGCACCACGCGGGTTGCTGATTGCGCGCCGGACAGCGCACCCTCGCCAATGGCAAGCGGTGCGTCAAAGTTGTACTTGGTGGCATGCAGTTGCAGCTTGGGCGTGACGAAACCGCCCGGGGACGTCCACGGCCGGCTGATACTGGCAACGGCCACGGTGCGGTCACTGTTGGGTTGGTTGGTCAGGGTGCGATCTGACGAAAAGCGCGTGAAGTCGCCCGCCACAGACCAATCAAAACCGCCCAGCCCCGCCACTGGCGCATTGGTGCGCGTGTACGCCGCCACAATTTGCGGCAAGCGGTCGTACGGCGGCACGATCGGTGCCAACGGGTCTTGCAGCGTTTGCCATTTCAGGGCACGCACCGAGGCGCTGGCGTAGCCTTGGGCCCAGCTCAAGCTGGCGTCGCTGGACAGCAAGCGCTGCGTCAACGACGTATTGCTGCGAGGGAAATCGCTCCAGTAATTGCTGTCGCTGACCCGGTTCAAGTTCAGGTTCAGGCCCAGGTTGCCAAGTGCACCGACGCCCGTGCTGACGGTGCCGGTGTGCTCCAGCGCGTACGACCAGCGCTGGTTGTCGCGCAGGGTGTCTTTGGGCATGTAGTTGGCGCGCAGCCGACCTTTGTAATCGCTCTCCAGGTAGCGATACTCGCCGCCCAAACTGGCGCCGCGTTTGGTCATGAGGGTGGGCGTCAGCGTGGCATCGCGGTTGGGCGCAATATTTAAATAGTACGGCTGGCTGACCTCAAAACCGCTGGTGTTGTCCAGGTTAAACGTGGGCGGCAGCAAACCCGATTTGCGCTTGCTGCTAAGGGGAAAGGTAATCGCCGGGAAAGCCAGAATAGGCACGTTTTTAAACCGCAGCACCGCCCCCAGGGCCTCGCCGGTTTCGGCTTCCTGATCAAACTTAAAGCTGGTGCCGCTCAACTGCCAGGCGGGCTCCCAAGTCGCTTCATCACCGCGCTCGCAGGTGGTGAAGGTTGCGTTGGTAGCCACCAATCGCTGGTCATCCACAAAGTCAATGCGGCTGGCAGAGCCGTTGCCGCCATTGACCAAAAATCGGTAATTGGGCTGTAAAAAATAGCCTTCAAAGGTGTCAATTTTCAGCTTGAGCTCATCGCCCTTGAACTGGTTGCCTGCGCTGTTGATGCGCACGTTGCCTCTGGCAGTAAGCAGGTCGTCGGGCTGATAAAAGTCGATACGCTCAGCGCGAACCGAGGTTTTGCCGCGCCGCAATTCGGCGTTGCCGTCCAGCGTGGTGTCCAGGTTGGTGCGGCCAGACAGCCGGTCGCCAAACATGAAAATCGGCACTGGGTTGCCATTGGCCTCGACCGGTTTTTCAGCCAGCATCGGGCTGGCTTTCAAGCGAAGAAGTTCGTTATCAAAGCTGAGTGTACTTGGCAAGACTTGCGCTACCGCTACCGATGCAACCGATACCATTGCGCCCAGCCCAGCCGCCGACACAAGGCAACGGGTAGCCTGGCCAACTTGCGAGCGGAGAAATGGAAAGTGAGATGCAGCACGCATCATTGGTAAGAAGTAAACCCGTTTGTAGAATCAGAAGTGATTATCCATGACCCACACCCTTGTAATTTGCCGGTATTTTCACTCTACCCTGCCCCGACTAGCCCACAGCCATGACCACCACGCCCCCCTACCCCGCCATTGACTGGCCAACGCAGCCGCGTGCCGATGCCTTCAACAGCTGGCTGGCGGCGCAAGCGCCATTGCACCAATTGAATTCAAGCAGCGTGCGATCAGCGTCTGCTGACGCCAGCTTCAGGCGCTACTTTCGCGTTGACAGCAGCAGCCCGGCGCTGGGGCCAAGTTGCATCATCATGGACGCGCCGCCCGACAAAGAAGATTGCGAGCCCTTTGCAAAAGTAGCCGCGTTGATGCAGCAAGCTGGCCTGCATGCGCCGCGCGTTCTGGCGTGGGACAAACCGCAAGGGTTTATGTTGCTGTCAGACCTGGGCGCGCAAACCATGATGGAGGTCATCAACCCGCCTGCCGCAGTTGATGCGATTGCGCAGCCTACAGATGCCGACCGCGAGCTGTATGCACAGGCTACTGACGCCTTGGTGAAGTGGCAGCTGGCGTCCCAACCCAACGTGCTGCCAGAGTACGACGAAGCACTGCTTAACCGCGAGTTGGCACTGCTGCCCGACTGGTACATTGCCCAGCACAAACAATTGGTGCTGACCGCTGAACAACACACCATACTCAGCGATGCTTTTGCACAAATTGTGACCAGCAACCTGCAGTCGCTAGGTGGCGCCCGCGTGTTTGTGCACCGGGACTTCATGCCGCGGAATTTGATGGTCAGAAATGGGCAACTGGGTGTTCTAGATTTTCAAGATGCGGTTTACGGGCCCATCACTTATGACATTGCCAGCCTGATGCGCGATGCATTTTTGACTTGGGAGGAAGACTTTGTGCTCGACATTACCGTTCGCTATTGGCAAAAAGCCCGCGCCGCAGGCCTGCCGGTAGGTGACGATTTTGGCGAGTTTTACCGCGCAGTCGAGTGGATGGGGCTGCAGCGCCACATCAAAATTCTCGGCATTTTCGCGCGCTTGACGCTGCGCGACGGCAAAGCCAAATACCTGGCCGACACGCCGCGCTTTGTGAAGTACGTGCGCGCTACCTGCGCCCGGTATCGGCAACTGGGCCCGCTGATGGTGCTGCTCGACCATATTGAAGGCAATGAAACGCGAACCGGCTATACCTTTTAAGCGGCGCCTACAACTTGCCTTTGACCTTGGCTTTGCTGGCTTTGGCGGCTTTGTATTTGCGCCGCTTGTCTAAAAACCAGGCCAAAAACGGCAACAGCAGCATAGACCCCGGAATAGCCCAAATAAACAAATACGGGCTGACGTTAGACGCAGACCGCACCATGGCCTTGAGTGTGGTTTTCTCCTCAGGCGTCCACTTGCCGCCATTGCGCTGCTTCATGAGCAGCGGCCATGCGCCGCGCATGTGAACCAGCTCGCTTGAAAAGCGCCTTTTCTCGCGGCTGTTGCTGGCTACCATCGAACAAAACCAAACCGGTGCCTTGCTCATCTTGGCTTGAAAATGCACCGTTGAATCTGCGTCAAACGTCGGCACCAAAGGCGCAGTACCGGGCACAGGTAATTCGGCGCCACCCACACGCGCTGCTTTATCCGGCAGCACAATGTCTACGTGAAATGAGTGGGCGTTTTGGCTTGCCATGTGGCAATTGCGCACTTTTCGTGCCAAAACGCAGCTCTATTTTTTTAGTTTCAACAACACCGTTTAGCCCTGAAAGCGTGCCGCATGACATTTGCCACTGCCCTTCGCCGCCGAAGCTTCACGCTGGGCACTTGCCAGCTGCTACTAACGATAACCCTCGCCGCGCCAGCTTGGGCGCAAAAACCCGCTGACCGTTATCAAGCCACGCCGCCCTCGCGCGACGGTATTAGCAAGGCCTACATGGGCCGCGAAATTGCCGGCGTGATGGGCTGGCAAGGCGCTGCCTGGCTAGAGCGCGAGGAGCGCCAGCAAGAAGAGCGCGGCGACTTGCTGCTGCGCGAATTAGGCCTAAAACCCGGCATGGCGGTGGCCGACATTGGCGCAGGCACGGGTTACTACGCCAGGCGCATGGCACCATTGGTAGGCAGCGGCAATTCAGGCGGCGTGGTCTACGCCACCGACGTGCAGCCCGAGATGATGAAGATGCTGGAAGACGGCGCTAAAAAAGCCGGGCTCAGCAATATCAAGCCGGTGCTGGGCGGGTTGCAAAGCGTGAATTTGCCAGACGCCAGCATTGACCTGGCCATCATGGTCGACGTGTACCACGAGCTTGAATTTCCGTTTGAAGTGATCGACAGCCTGGTGCGCGCATTAAAGCCGGGCGGACGCATTGCCTATGTGGAGTACCGCCTCGAAGACCCCCGAGTGCCAATCAAAACGCTGCACAAAATGAGTGAGGCCCAAGTCCGCAAAGAAGCAGCTGCGCATGCATTGGTGTGGGAGCGTACCGCCAGCACGCTGCCGTGGCAGCATGTGGTGATCTTTAAAAAGAAGTGATGCACACCGATAATTGCTATACTTTAAAGAGCTGCTCGCGCCCGTATTTATTGGGCTATAAGCTTAAAACACTCATTTTATGCACCGTATATTGATCAGCGCTTGCTTACGGGGCCAGAAGGTTCGCTATGACGGTGCAGACAAGTTTTGCGACTCTGCTTTGCTGCCGCGCTGGACCAAAGAGGGGCGGCTCTTGCCGCTGTGCCCAGAAGTGGCAGGCGGCTTTCCGGTTCCCCGCGCGCCGGCTGAAATCTCAAACGCGCAGGGCGGCCGCGACGTTTTGAATCGCAAAGCCAGCGTCTTTGAAAGAAGCGGGCGCAACGTTACCGCGGGCTACATTGCAGGTGCGCAAGCGGCGCTGCAGCTGGTCAAAACGCATGGCGTACGCGTCGCCATTTTAAAAGAAGGCAGCCCGTCATGTGGCTCTGGCTACACCTACGACGGCAGCTTTTCAGGCGGCACCACGCAAAAACCAGGCGTGACCGCGGCGCTGCTGGAAGAAAACGGCGTGTTCGTTTTTAGCGAGCTGGAGCTTGTTGGCGCTGACGCGCTGATCAGGCAGCTTGAAGCGTCACGCCTTGGCTGATTTTTTGGGTTGCGTGACCGACATGACGCCCAAAATCTAAATCGCAACAAAGCCTTTACGCTATTTATTTTATAGCTGCTCGCGCCCGTATTTATTCGGCTACGCGTTGATTTTCCTCTTAAAAACGCCTGAAAATGCCTTATTTATTAGCGTCTTGGCCTAACGCCACGTTGATTTTCTCTGCATCTAAAACCGCAAAAAGTGTGTTGTGCTTTTCGGTTAGCGGCCCACCGCCAGGGACGACTTGGCCGGCCGCATCGTAGCCAATTGCTTTGAACTTCCACACACCGCCTATGAGCTTCAGGTTGCCCGCGTGCAGGCCGGCAGCAGTCAGCACGCGGCAGATGCCGGGGCTTTGCGGTTCGAGTTTGAGTTGGAAATGCATGAGGTAGCCTGTGGCTCCTAATTGTGGCTTGATAATTTCCGAATGAATCTGCAACCTATGACTTTGAGCGGGCAGCACATCAGGCTGGAGCCGTTGCACCTAGAACACGTCGCCGCCCTCGCGCGCGCTGGCCTGCACCCCGAGCTGTGGCGCTTGCAGCCTGCACTGATAGCGACTGAGGGCGACATGCGCAACTACGTGCAAACTGCTTTAGCCGACCAGCAAAGCGGCAGCGGTTTGCCGTTTGTAGTTGTCGACACGCAGACAGATCAAATCATTGGCAGCACGCGCTACATGGACATCGCGCTGGCGCACTTTCGCCTCGAGATTGGCGCGACCTGGTTGACGCCAACGCATCAGCGCAGCCGAGCCAACACCGAGGCGAAG
>JANMWH010000045.1:0-3480 GCA_031393945.1 Polaromonas sp.
GTGGTGATCACCACCATCATGTTTAACTTTATTGCCAGCAGCTTGATGGTGTATTTGCTGGTGAACTTTATTCGGCCTGCAGGCACCATGTCGGTTGAAAGCGTGCCGTTTGCGCCGTCTGCCAAGTTAGCGTCGATGAAAGATTTTTTGGCGGGTGTTGGCATTGATTGGCCCAGCTCACCACTCAATATCAGTTTGTTTTTGGCTTTGCTGGCGGCGCTGGGGGTATACCTGTATTTGTGGCGCACCCGCTCTGGCTACCGCTTGCGTGCGGTGGGGTCCAGCGCTGGTGCAGCCACTTATGCGGGCATCAATGCCAGGCACCAAGTGGTTATTGCCATGGCGCTGTCGGGTGCGCTGGCCGGGCTTGTAGGCATGAACGAGATTGCAGGCGTTAGCGGCAAGCTGCTGCTTGAATTTGTGGCCGGTGCGGGCTTTACCGGCATTGCCGTAGCGCTCATGGGGCGAAACCACCCGGTTGGCATTGTGCTGGCTAGCGTGCTGTTTGGCGCGTTGTTTCAGGGCGGCGCTGAGGTGGCTTTTGAAGTGCGCGGGTTTAGCCGCGACATGGTAGTGATGTTGCAAGGTTTTATCGTGCTTTTTTCAGGCGCCATGGTGTACGTGATAGCCCCTTGGCTGGCGCGGGCGGTGGCTGCTGTCGCTCGAATTTTTAGATCTGCCAAAACTAGCGGGCAGGCCAGCCATGGATGAAAGCCTGATTGCCGGCATGTTGGCATCCACGCTGCGCGTGTCGACGCCGCTGATTTTGTGTGCGCTGTCGGGCTTGCTTGCCGAACGCTCAGGCGTGGTCGATATTGGCTTGGAAGGAAAAATGCTTTTCGGCGCGTTTGCTGCAGGCGCGGTCGGTGCACTGTCTGGCTCAATTGTTTTGGCGCTGTTGGCGGCCATGAGCGTGGCAGTGCTGCTGTCTTGGGTTCACGGGCTGGCCTGCGTCAGCCACCGTGGCGATCAAGTAGTGTCGGGCGTAGCCATCAACATCATTGCCGCAGGTATGACGGTAGTGATTGGCATTGCGCTGTTTGCCCAAGGCGGGCAAACGCCGCAGTTGCCCAATACGGTTCGGTTTGGGCCGCTGCTGCCGGGGGTGGCCGATGCAGTGCGCAGCGTGCCGGTCGTTGGCGTGGTGCTGAGTGACGGCTTGCTGCGCCACAACGCGATGGTTTATTTGGCGTTGGCGTTAGTGCCCGCAGTGTGGGCTCTGGTGTTTCGCACCCGCTTTGGGCTGCGACTGCGGGCCGTGGGCGAAAACCCACAAATGGTCGACGCCGCAGGTGTGTCGGTGCAGCGCCTGCGCTATGCCGCCCTGACGCTTAACGGAGTGCTGTGCGGGCTGGCCGGGGCTTATCTGGTGCTGGGGCAAAGCGCCATGTTCTCCAGCAACATGACCGCCGGGCGCGGTTTTATGGCGCTGGCCGCGCTTATTTTTGGCCGTTGGCATCCTGTCAAGGCGCTGGTGGCGTGCCTGTTGTTTGGCTTTTTGGATGCCTTTGCCATTCGCATGCAAGGCGTCAAGTTGCCCGCCGCACTGGGAAGTGGCGAAGTGCCGGTTCAATTGATTCAGGCACTGCCGTATGTCATGACGGTGGTGCTGCTGGCAGGTTTTGTTGGCCGTGCAGTCGCACCGAAAGCGCTGGGCAGACCGTACGTGAAAGAGCGCTAAATAGCTCGGTGAATCGCCTGTTACGCTGCTGAGGTGGTCGCCTCAACGGTTGGCTCGCGCCCCATCAGGGCCATCACGGCCTCGCCAGCGGTCATGTGCCCATCCAGCAACCCGACCACCGCGCTTGAAATCGGCATCTCTACACCCAACCCCGCAGCGCGCTGCACCACGGTGCGTGCGCAGTACACGCCTTCGGCCACGTGGCCCAACGCTAAAACCGCTTCAGCCAGCGTTTTTCCTTGTGCCAGCGCCAGGCCCACTTTGCGATTGCGACTTAAATCGCCGGTTGCCGTCAGCACCAAATCGCCTAAGCCTGACAGGCCGGTAAAGGTGTCGGCCCGCGCGCCCAGCGCCACGCCCAAGCGGGTCATTTCGGCCAAGCCGCGGGTGATCAGGGCAGCTCTGGCGTTCAGGCCCAAGCCCAGGCCATCACACAAACCGGTGGCCACCGCCAGCACGTTTTTAACTGCACCGCCCACTTCTACACCCACGATATCGTCGTTACCGTAAACGCGCAGCGTGGCGCTGTGAAAGGCGGCAACCAGCGCGTCGCGCACGGCCGGGTGCTCGCTGGCGGCGACCAAAGCCGTTGGTTGGCCATTGGCAACTTCTTGCGCGAAGCTGGGGCCGCTCAGCACGCCCGCTATTAAATTAGGAGCTGTTTGCGCCCGTATTTCATGGGCTAGAAGGCCAAATGATTCCTGAAAAGCATCGTTTTGAGGCTTTTCGAAGCCTTTGCACAGCCATGCGACCGGTCTTTGTACGTCCTGCAGCGCGTGCAGCATGCCGCGCAAACCCGACATCGGCGTAGCAATAACGATCAGGTTTTTGTCGTCGATGGCACTGGCAAACTGGCTTGGCCCGCCAGCAATTTGCAACCCTTCAGGCAACTCAATGCCCGGCAAGTAATGCGAGTTGGCCCTGGCCGCGGCCATAGCTGCAGTTTGCGCTGTATTGCGGCCCCACAGCGTGACCTGATGCGCGGCAGCGGCGTTGACCGCCAACGCTGTGCCCCACGCGCCAGCGCCCAGCACCGCAATTTTCATGATCTACCGACCATGAAATGGATCAAACTACGATTTGCGGTGCATCAGCCGAAGCAGCCGCGAGCGCTTGCTGCTGTTGCTGCTCATACATGGCTTGAAAATTAATTTCAGCCAGGTGCACCGGTGGAAAACCGCCGCGCTGCACAATATCAGCCACGTTGCCGCGCAGGTAAGGGTAAACAATTTGCGGGCAAGCTATGCCCAAAATCGGGCCCATTTGGTCTTGCGGCATGTTGCGTAACTCAAAAATACCGGCTTGTTTGGCCTCTACCAAAAACACGGTTTTGTCAGCAATCTTGGCGTGCACGGTGGCGGTCACCACGATTTCAAACAGGCCGTCGGCCACGGGCGTGGCCTCTACACCAAGCTGAATGTCGACTGCGGGCTGCTCGGCATTGAGCAAAATATCAGGGGAATTGGGCTGCTCTAAAGACATGTCTTTGAGGTACACGCGCTGAATTTGAAATACCGGATCAAGAGTGGCTTCGGCCATGAATTACTTTCAGGTTACTAAATAAAAAAACAAAACTAAAGGGGATTGAACCCGAAAATCAAGCAGCGTTAAGCAAAGGCAGCAAGCCGCCTTTGCCGTCCAGCGCTACGAGGTCATCACAGCCGCCCACATGGGTGCTGCCAATGAAAATTTGCGGTACGGTGCGCCGCCCAGTAGCGTCCATCATTTTTTGGCGTTCTTCAGGCAGCAAGTCCACGCGGATTTCGGTCAGTTCGGTCACGCCGCGTGTTTTCAGCAGT
>JANMWH010000047.1:0-2827 GCA_031393945.1 Polaromonas sp.
CAAGGCCAGCCGGGTAACCGGTGGTTCCCCAAGTTGTGCATTTTTTGGGGCACGCTAGGCCCGACTGTTTATTTGCTGCACTTTTGGTTGTACGACGACAGCTTTTTTCGCAGCTTCGAGGGTTTTTGGGGAATTACTTCTGGTGTGATGGGTTTGTACCCGGTCACAATTTTGGGCATATCAGCACTGCGGCAGTTCTCATGGCGAAAGGTGATTTTTCTGCTGGCGACCTTGATGGCAATTTTTGTAGGCGTGATGGATATCCTCTTTCAAACCTTCGGAAAGAGTCAGTTTGGCAATTTTGGCTACAGCCTTCAGGTCGTCTCATCTGCATGGCTTACTGCATCTGCCTCTGTGTTGATCGGTGACTTTATCAACTCGCTAACCGAGCAAGACAACCAGCAACGCGCCATGACCCAAAGACTTGCAGAACAAGAAAGTGTATTGGTCGGTCTATATCAAAGTAACCAGCAAATCGAACGCGACAAAGCAACGCTAGAGGAGCGCCAGCGCATCATGCAAGACATGCATGATGGGCTTGGGTCACAACTGATCAGCTCGCTGGCGCTGAGCGAGCGCGGGGCGTTAACTGTTGCGCAAACCAACCTGCTGCTGCGTGAATGCATTGATGACCTGCGCCTGGCCATTGACACCATGGAGGGCAACGACGACCAATTTGGCGTGGCGGCGGGTAATTTGCGCTTTCGCATGGAGCCGCGATTGCGCGCTGCGGGCATCACCTTGGTGTGGGACAGCAGCGGCCTGTCAAACGATCACGTGGTGCACGCGTCACAAACGCTGCCACTGCTTCGCATCATGCAAGAAACCATCAGCAACGCGCTTAAACATGCGGCGGCCAGCAACATCCGGGTGTCGATTCATGTTTTGGAACACTGCCTCGTCATCGACATTCACGACAATGGAAAAGGCTTTGACCCTGGTAATGTGCGAATGGGCAAGGGGCTCAGTGGCATTGAAAAGCGTACCCGTGCGCTGGGAGCAACCTTGACGATTGTCAGCGATGCGGGCACATCGATCAGGGTGAGCCTGCCGCTTGCAGCAGCGCCCTAGCGGTCTTGCAGGTGCGTGAAAAAAACCTAAAAAATCCACGCCAATTCAACAAACGCCGCATTGTTTTTTCGCCGTGAGCCAAAGGTCGACTGCGTCTTGCCATGAAAGCTGTCCACACCGGCGTAAAGTTTTATCTGATCGTTGACTGCGTAGCTCAGCCTTGCGCGTAGTAGACGACTGGCGCTAGTCAAATCGAAAACGCCTGATGCCTCAACCTTTAACGAGTCATTCAAGAAGCGCTCGCTAAGCCTGACTGTCAACCCGCGCTCGACAGCTGCAAACTCGTTGTTAAGTCGATTCAGCCCTTCAGCAATTAGTCGTTGCTGGCCTTGCAACGCCTCGGTATTTTTATAGCCATCTCTTTTAGTGATAAAAAACTGAACGTTAATGTTGGCAGTATCCAAAACATCTCGGTCAACACCCAGTACAGCGCGTTGAATTGTTCTTGGCGGTAATGTCCCGCCTGGGCACTGGACGCAGGCACTAATCATGCGGAACATCGCTGCTTCACTGCGAAAAGTCCAGCGGCCTGTTGACGTTGCCACGTCAGCTCCCAGCATTCGCATGCGCTCTTGCTGGCGCTGAAAGCTGCCTGTAAGGCCGGTTTGAATAAAGTCGTACCTCGGTAGCTTGTCAAAGCCGTCGAAGTACGACACTGAAAAGTCAATGCCTTCGCCCACGCGGTCGAGCCTGACTGCATAGTCAGGTCTGGTGGGCTGGCCAAGCATTGATAAATTGACGGGCAAAGACCCCACCGGGATTCGGTGGCTTTCAAAACGCCCGATATAGGCTGTTGCAGCAATGTCGCTGGCTACTTGCCACCGCAGCGACGCAAGGTCATTGCCATTGCGCTGCTCATCGTCGTCTAGTACCCGCGCGGTGAAGTCGCGGCTGGACATCACGTCGGTCGGGCTGATGCGATCTGAGCGCCCCCACACCACAATTTGCCGACCCAGCTTGAAGCTGACATCTCCAAAATCAACTTGCGCATAGGCTTCTCGCAGTCGACCCCGAAAGTTTGATTCCGTTGAACTGAACCCTTGCGACAAACGCGTGCTGGCCGCGAAACGCAGGTTTTCTGACGGTTGAAGTTTCCAATTTAGCAGGCAAGTCGTGCTGCTTAAATTTTCAATATCCTCAAGATTTCGGTTAGAGCTCCAGTACCCGGTTCGGCATTCGCCAAAGGGTTGCAGGCCAGAAGACTCTTGCGAAACCGCAATGCCGGGTAGAACAAGGGCGCTCGCAAGCAGCCCGTGTTTAATATAGCGGCGCTTAAATTTTGTTAACGCAGCGTGCATGGCGTTTACTCCTCACGCTCCAGATATAGCTGCGAAAATACGCTTTCAGCCACAACTATATTTGCCTCAAATCGGTCAATAACGATACTGGTTGTGTGGCCTGTCTGGCTATTTTTTGCAATGAGTTTCATCGCCTGCCATTTTCCCCGTGCTGCGTCAACCAGCTTGAGGTCGCTGCTGACAACAGTTTTCAGTGGCGCGCCACCAGCGTCAAACAATTCAACTTTGAGGGCCGCATGGTTTTGCTTGGCCACCCAGCTGATGCGCTTGGAATAGCCCGACTCTTCAGCCACCAAAGCGTTGCGCGGTGAAGATTCAATAACGTCGCAAGCTTGTCCTGCAAAGGATTCTGTTTTTACCCACCGGTGTTCCCAAACTTCAGGCTTGTGCCCCACCACATCACCGTAAGACAAGTCGGTACCAAAAAAGCTGCCCTTCTTGTTGTTACTGGCCAGCCG